>CAZXCT010000035.1:4519-12475 GCA_964639395.1 uncultured Bifidobacterium sp. | reverse complement strand
GAAATAAATCTAGGAATTAAGAAAAAAGTAATCATAGAAAATAGTACTATAACAAAAAAATAAATTCCATCAGATCTCGATGAGAGCAGCAAAAAACTAGAAAACAAGTATAAAAATATTTTTACTAAAGTTTTTCCTATAGATAAAGATTTACTTGAAAATTCAAAAAATATAGAGTAAAGCGAAACCCAACTTCCAATTAATCCAATGGTAATCCATGCGCTTGTATTTATACTTGAAATAATATAAATGACAAGTGGAATTGAAGTAACTAGCGTTGACACAACAAATGATTGTCTTAAATGAGCAGGTAAGATAAATAAAGATAAAAAAATTACAAAGATAAATAGAAAACCATTTGCTACACGCATCGATAATAAAGAGACTACATATCTTTCACTGGCAAGAGAAGCCATAAGTTTGTAATAGTAACTATCTGAAAAAGTAGTAAAAGTTTTAGTGTCGATGTAACTAAGTCTTGCAAAGATGTTTGATTCTTCACAACTTACCCCACTACCGCGCTGAAATACGTAGCAAGGACTTTCTTCGTCTATATAAGGACGATCCAAGCCCCCCGAGGGGGGATCAATACAATTCTTATTTCCGCTTTCGGAGTAACAATAAATTGTAAAAAAATGAGTAGGCTCATCAGGCGACCCACCGACAGGGCTAGAGAGAGCCCAAACTGAAATTAAAATAATTCCTGAAATGAAACCCAATAAAACTGAACCTAGCCTGAAGCTAGAATTAATTTTCATAACTTTAAGTGGGCTGATATTTTTTCACATGCTGCTCCTAACGCCGAGAATTCATTTGGTGGCAGAACATCAACCAGATGTTTTCTAACGCTCTTAACATGATCAGGGGCAGCCTTTTCTAGCTTGCTAAATCCACGCTTAGTGAGGTGGGCATAGAGTCCACGTCCATCAACACTGCATGCCTTTCTAGTTACCAATCCAGCCGCTTCTAAGCGGGCAATTTGGTGAGTGAGCCTACTGCGTGAGACAAGTGAGTATTTTGCTAATTCGCTCATTCGCATTCTTTGATCTGGCGCCTCAGATAACCAAGCCAATATTTCATAATCGCTTAAAGTGATTGAGTGACTTTCTTCAAGATCTTCACTGAGTTTTTGATTCAATAGCCGAGATGCGCTAATCCAAGCTCGCCAAGCGGCTTGTTCTTCGCGGGAGAGCCATTTAGTCATGATATTGATAATACAATATTAAACTATTTTTTGTTTTACTCAGGCAACTCTAAAGGTAGTGGTGAAAGTTCTGAGTTTTTGACCCTTTGTTTTAACAGAGAAAGTCACGGTGCAGTTGCCTTTTTTGCTAGTTCGCAAAGTTGAGCTAGAGGCAGAGCAAACACCAGCTTTTTTACTACGGGCCCGAACAATTCGTATCTGACTTGATGAATTGACCGAAGCATTTAATCTTGAGGTCACTAATGTTCTTGCTTGAAATGATTGACCTCGTTTTATTTTGGGGCGTGATTTTGCAATTGCCACATCTGCGGGGTAACCCGCTAAAGCTAAAGCTTGATTAGCAAGATCTGAGTAGGCGCTAGCTACGGATGAAATTACAAATCGCTCTGAAACAGTTGGAAAACAAGGCGCACCACTTCCGCCGGCGATCGGGCCAACTAGTAATAATTCGTTTTGAAATGTTGCAACTACTGGGCCACCACTATCGCCTTGGCAAGCACCAACTTTTTTGGCGGTAGTGCCAAAAAGATATTGAGTAGAGCCAGCATAAGAAAGTGGATTTTGATTTAGCGTGAAGGGAATAGTTGACACTTCACCTTGATAGCTAGTTAAGCCATAACCATAAAACGCAAGCGGGGAACGACTAGCGATTAATGCCGCAACTTCAGCCTCTGAAGCCAAGCGACTTACCGCAGGTGTTGCAAGCTCAACATCCAAAACAATAAAGGCTACGTCATTTGGGTTTACAAAACCATCTTGTGAGTTTCGATATCCGCTAGGTGAAACGATATGTGTTCCGATTGCACTCGGGCGGGTATTGGCGCGATTAACACCAGGTCGAAAAACTAAAACTTGTGACGGAGCAACAACATCAGTTGAACCAGCGCGGACTACACAGTGTGCTGCCGTAACAATAATTCGTGGCTTCCATAGGGCGCCACTACAAGCGCCAACTCTCGGCTCACCGGTGTCGATTATTAACGAAACCACAACTGGGTTTCCGGTGGCATCTGCTCCACCTACCACGGCATTTGCTGCGGCAGGCAGATAACTGAGCAACAGCCCACTTACCAGCACGCTCGAGAAGATTCTCGTAATTTTCATCATTCTGTTTTCAGTCTAAGTCATTGGCGCCAATTCGCAGATTTAGATGCTTGAATAAGCAATTTGCGCCAAGCAATAAACTGCACTTATGGCACAAGTAACAGTTAGAGACGTAGTTGATGCCTTAGCGCTGATGTATCCGCCAGCTTTGGCGCAAGATTGGGACGTCAATGGCTTAAATGTTGGATCACTTGAATCGAAGATAAATAAATTTTTGTTTACTGTGGATGTGACCAAGGCAGTGATAGAACAAGCTAAGCAAGAAAAAGCGAATTTAATAATTTCGCATCATCCATTAATGCTGCATCCAGTATCGCTAGTTTCAGAAGAAACCCAAAAGGGCGAATTAATATCGATGCTTATTAAATCTGAGATAGCTCTTTTTAATGCCCATACAAACGCCGATGTGGCACCAGGTGGTGTTAACGATTGCTTAGCTGAGGTTTTGGGCTTGACCAAAGTAGCAAATTTTAATGAGCAGGGGCTTGGGCGAATTGGTGAATTAGTAACACCAGTAGGGCTCGAGATATTCGCGCGTGAAGTAAAGAAGAAATTGCCTACAAACAATGCCGCGGTATTGGTAAGCGGAGAGTTAGATAAGAAAATTCATAAAGTTGCAATCTGCGCGGGTGCGGGCGATAGTTTGCTCGCAGAGGTAAGAGGTTTAAATGTGGATCTTTACTTAACTGCAGATTTGAGACATCACCCAGCACAAGACAATAAAGAACTTAAGGGCCCGGCGTTAATTTCAGTTTCTCATTGGGCGAGTGAATGGCCTTGGTTAAAAAAATGTGCAAATGAACTCGATTTAAAATTAAAGAAGCAGGGTTTATCAATTGAAACAGTAATCTCAGAAATTAATACTGATCCTTGGGATTTAGCGTTATGAAAGCCACTGTCGAACAACAAATAAAGCTAGTTGAGTTAGCTGGATTTGATCAGGCGTTTGATCAATATTCGAGTCAAGCAAAAAACCACCCTGATCGAGAAATTGTAAAAAGCTTAAAAGATAATGCGGAACAAATTGATTTTGAAATTATTGAACTCACTGCGCGCACTGGGGATTTGAAAAAAGAGATATCAAAAGTTGAAATTGAAATTGAGCAAGTACGCAGTCGCGTAGACAAAGACCAAATAAGAGTGGATACCGGCAGCAATGCAAAAGAAGTTGCAGCGATGGAGCATGAAATTATCTCTTTAAAGTCGCGACAAAATGAAATCGAAAATCAAGAATTAGTGCTGTTAGAACAAATGGAAGAGATTGAAACTCAATTAAAGTCACTTTCTAGTCAAAAATCTGAAATCGAAGGCAAAGCTAAACAAGCTAGTGAAAAGCTTACGACTGAGTTATTAGCCTTAAAAAATGCTGCTGATGAGGTAAATCAAAAAAGAAAAGAATTAGTAAGCCAAATAGATTCAGAACTTGTTGAAAAGTATCAAAAGATTAAATCCGAGCATCAAGGAATTGCCGCAGCGCGATTGATAGAGGGGGCGTGTAGCGGGTGCAATATAAGTTATTCACCGATTGAATTACAAGAAATAAGAGCAAGTGATCCACAACTAATTATGCAATGTGAAAATTGTAATTGTATTTTGGTTAGATCGTGATATGGATCTTTTAGTTATTGAAGCAGACGGAGGCGCTAGAGGAAACCCAGGGCCAGCCGCGTTTGGTGCACTGGTTTACCGCGCTGATACCAAAGAAATTATTTTTGAAATTGGTAAAACTATTGGGGTTGCAACTAATAATGTTGCGGAATATCAAGGCTTGATTGCGGGGCTTACCGCGGTACGAGAGATAAATCCCGAAGCCTTTGTACAAGTGCGGATGGATTCTAAATTGGTAGTAGAACAGATGAGTGGCAACTGGAAGGTAAAGCACGAAAATATCAAGCCGTTAGTAATGAAAGCTCGATCAATAATCTCGGCAGAACAAGTTAAATACATTTGGATACCCCGTGAAGAGAACCACCGAGCTGACGCCTTGCTTAATAAAGCGCTAGATGGGCTTATTTAGGCGCTTGATTTAACTTTGCAAGGTAATCGTTATAGGAGTCTGTGTCGGCTTGGGTAAAGCGCTTTGCGGCTCTTTCATCACGTCTGGACCATTGCACCAAGAGAATAAGTAGCACCACCACAGTTGGAATTTCACCAAATCCCCAAGCAATTGACCCACCTAGTTGTTGATCAACAATTGGATCAGTTAGCCAACTTGGGGCAATTTCGCTGAACCAGCCGCCACCTAACGGGGTAGTGGCAGAAGAAACAATGAATCCAAAAAATCCATGAAAAACGGCTGCCAAGAAAACTAACCCTAAACGGGCTGGGTCTGAAATTTTATGTGGGTTTGGATCAACTCCAATTATTGTCCAAAAAAATACGAAGCCAACCGAGATAAAATGTAAATCCATTACTAGATGACCCAAGTGACTACTCATCAATACCGTTAATAGTGGTGTGAAATAAAGCATCCAGGTGCTGGTAGCAAAAAGTAAAAAAGCCACAACTGGATGTGTCAAAACAATAGAAAATCTGGACGATAGAAACATTTCTAATGATTCGCGTATCGAAATAGTTTTTTTGGCACCAGCAGGTAAGGCTCGCAATGCCAGAGTGAAGGGAGCCGCGAGTGGCAAGAGAATCGGAACCACCATTGCCAAAATCATATGAACAACCATATGTGCGCTAAACATAATCAGCGCATATCGTCCTAGCAAAGAATTTGTAAAGTAGACCGCGATCAATACTCCGCTTATCCAATAAACCGTTCTTAGCATGGGCCATTTGTCACCCCTTGCCCTCAGCGTAAATACACCTTTCAAATAGAAATAAATTGCAAAGCCACCCACCAACAAAATAGTTGGTTCGATAGCGAAATTTGTCAAAGCATAAATAGCATTAAAGGCCACCGGTTCAGCGAAACCAGTGACTGATTCAAACGTCGTAAACGCTGCAGGGGCTTGGTAGGGATAATCAGATGAGCTAAGCACGGTAGCAATTGAGACTATGAACGATAGTAAAGAAATTTCTAAAATCAATATTGCATTAGAATTTTTTATGCTTCGTCTAGCAAGCTGAGTCAAAAAAATGACTATTAAAAATAAGGCTAGTTTGAGGGTGAGGATTCGACCATAACTTGTGGTAAATAATTCAACTGGGGTATTAAACCGAATTGCACTTGAGATGAGACCAGAAAATATTAAAACCCAAAAAGCTGGATTTACTAACTTTTGAAAATTTGGGTAAGCGGTGAGTTTGTCTGCAGAAAAAATTAGTGCCAACAAGCTTGCGATCCAAAGGCTGATAGAAAATCCATGAAGCGAGCCAGAAAGCACTGCCCACTGATGGGTAGCGACGCCTCCGGCGTGAGAAAGTGCCGCCGGCAGCGTAAGAGCGACTAGCGTAAAAAACCCACTAGAGACGATGGTGGATCGCTTTGGGCGACGCTGGGCAAGCCAAACCAACAAGGCAATTAAAGACATAAGCAAATAGGCCCGAGAAGTTGAGACATCCCACCCATAAGTGACCAGCACGCCCAGATTGGCTACTTGAGAAAAGGGAATTGTTAAAGCGTTCGCCAGCACAAAAAATACCGTGGTAAATGCAGTCAAGCTCCAGGTGAGCGCCAGCGGCCTTAGCGAATAAGACGCAACGGGGTCAAAATCTGCCAAAATTCCATTTTTTAGTATCAAGGCAAGTGTTACAAAGCCAAGAAAATAACTTAGAAATTTCAACAAAGTGAGGCCATACTCAACTGCCCAACTGAGCTGCGGTAAAAAATCAGATCCAGTGGTTGCAGTTAGTAATAGCAATCCAGCCAAAAAAGTAGCATTGAGTGAAACCAACAAAGGGATAACTATTTTGCCTTTGGAGGTTATTTCTCTAACTCCCATAACCTGATTCCCCCTAGCAGCCCTGCCTTGTTACTAACTCGGGTTACCTTGGGCCCTAAGTCCACATTTTTTAAATGCTTTGAATTTCCGCCGCCAATATAACAATGATCATAGAATAAAAATTGGTCATACGCTTTTACAGCTTTTTTAACTCGTCCAATCCATCGCTCTACCCCAATTCTTTCTCTTGCCGCGTTGCCCAATTGCTCTTCAAATTCTTCATTGTTTCTAAAGGGGGCATGACCTAGTTCGAGATGAGACATCAATTCGCCGTCTTGAAATAAGGCGGCACCGACTCCTGTGCCAAGCGTCATGACAAACTCCAAGCCATTACCGTCAATTACCGCAGAGCCTTGCACGTCTGCGTCGTTAGCAACCTTTAATGGGATATTAAGTTTTTTACCTAACTCGGTTTCAAGGTCAAAGCGAAACCACATTTGTTTGTAGGTCGGATCTAACGGGCCATCTTTAACGCTTCGGGAGAGTGAAGGAACATGAAAAATAATTCCCTTTCTAACCAATCCCGGAAACCCAAGCGATGCTCGATCTGCTTTTGGGAGCATGTTTGAAAGCTCAACCACAATCGAAATTAGTTGTTCAGGAGGGCACGGGTAAGGGGTAGGGATTCGAACGCGCTCCGCCACCATTTCGCCAACCGCATCCAGGACGGTTGCCTTTACTCCAGACCCACCCACATCGATCGATAGGGTTTTGACGTCTTGTGGCCATTGATGCATGCTGGCTATCTTGCCCTATTGCTGATTCGGGCTCAGCGTCAATATTTCTGCACCTTGCCCGGCTATAACTAAAGTGTGCTCAAATTGCGCTGTTAGTTTTTTGTCTTTAGTTACCGCAGTCCAGCCGTCTGACCACATTTCATAGTCAATCGAACCCAAGGTAAGCATGGGCTCAATCGTGAAGGTCATACCTTCTTGCATTAAAAGATCAGCATTTGGATCGTCATAATGAGGGATCACTAACCCAGAGTGAAAAGCAGTGTGGATTCCGTGGCCGGTGAAATCCCGCACTACACCCAGGCCATAGCGCTTTGCGTAGCTTTCAATTACTCGTCCAATCACGTTAATGGGCCGGCCTGGGGCCACGGCGGCAATTGCCCGATTAAGTGCTTCTTTAGTGTGGTCGATTAATTCTTGGGCAGTTTTAGATATTTCACCCACGCCGAAAGTAGCGTTGGTGTCACCATGTACCCCATCCAGGTAAACCGTTATATCTAAATTAATAATGTCACCCGCCTGGCATTGGGTGGAGTCAGGAATCCCATGGCAGATCACCTCATTTAAAGAGGTACAAATCGACTTTGGAAATCCTCGATAAAGCAAGGGCGAGGGATAGGCGCCATGGTCACAAATAAACTCGTGAGCAATTTTGTCTAACTGGTCTGTGGTAACTCCGGGCGCTATAGCGGCGGCAGTGTGATAAACCGCAGCAGCAGCTAGCTTTCCGGCTCGTCGCATTTTCTCAATTACTTCTGGGCTTTGCACGTGTGGACCGAGATAAGGCTTAGGTGAATTTTTACCTACGTATTCAGGACGCGGAATATTTTTTGCAACTTCTAATTTTTGCGATAGCGTTCCAGGTTTTAAACTCATTGGTTTTATTTTAGGCACTCGCTGCTAAATGCAAAAACCCCGAGCAAGGCTCGGGGTTTTTGTTGCAAACCTTAACTTAGGCTGCTTTTCTCTTACGGCGTCTCTTAGGAGCTGCTGCTGCCTTTTTCTTGCGACGCTTCTTAGG
>CAZXCT010000035.1:0-4419 GCA_964639395.1 uncultured Bifidobacterium sp. | reverse complement strand
TCTTAGGAGCTGCTGCTGCCTTTTTCTTGCGACGCTTCTTAGGAGCTGCTGCTGCCTTTTTCTTGCGACGCTTCTTAGGAGCTGCTGCTTTCTTACGACGACGCTTTGGAGCAGCTGCTGCTGCTTTCTTACGACGACGCTTTGGAGCGGCGGCTGCCTTCTTCTTACGGCGCTTTGGGGCTGCCGCGGCTTTCTTGCGTTTACGTACTGCCACATTTCCTCCTGGCGATTCGTCTTCCTTATTGTGTTATAGGAAGCGATTAGGTAAATCGTTTCACAAAAAAACAATTAATTCACGAAAAAACAGTTTTTTTTAATCACGTGTCGTAATTAAATAAATTTATTTTTGTGTGTTAGGCAGACAAATTTTTAATTAATTACCCATATATATATAAATTTAAAAATATTTAAATTCAATTAATTTTTGCTTGCATTTTCGCAGGTCAAAGGGTGTATTTTTGATGATTTTAATAGCAAAAAACATGCTAATTTGGGCCTATATATAGTGGTTTTTTAGCTAATAAAATATTGTTATTGGTACCAGTGGGACTGATCTGGATAAATTTTATTTTCAACATCTTCTTGAAATTTTTTAATAACTTGGCTAATTTGCTCATCAAGTTGGGCGTACCTTTTTACAAATTTTGGTGCTGGATCTGGAGTCAATCCGAGTAGATCCTGCCAGACGATTACCTGCGCATCAGTGTCTGCGCCTGCCCCGATACCGATAGTGGGGATGGCTATCGATTGAGTAATCTCGCTGGCCAAGTTGGCGGGGATCACCTCTAGCACTATCGCAAAAGCCCCAGCGGCTTCAAGCGCTTTGGCATCATCAATCAATTGTTGGTGCTGCTCACCGCGACCCTGCACCGAATAACCACCCAGGGCATTTATCGATTGTGGAGTTAGCCCGATGTGTCCCATGACTGCGATCCCAGCGTCAACCAAAGTTTTTACTTGGTTGACAATTCGTTGCCCACCTTCAAGCTTTACGGCGTTGGCACCATGCTTGATAAATTTTGTTGCAGTGCTTAAGGCTTGCTCTGCAGAAATTTGGTAAGAGCCAAAAGGTAAATCAGCAACCACTAACGCATTTGAACTACCGCGAGAAACAGCTGCGACTAGCGGCAACATTTCTTCGACAGTGATCGGAACAGTATTTTCATACCCATATACGACTGTGGCGGCGGAGTCGCCAACTAGCAAAACGGGTATTTGCGAACGGTCGAAAACCTGGGCCAGCAGCGCGTCGTAACAGGTGATCATCACCCAAGGTTTTTTTGCTTTTTTTAAATTTGCGATATCTTTAATAGAAACACGAGCCACGAGTCCCTCGCAATCTCGAGGCCGAAGGATTTCGGTCCCCTGATATTTGGGCTAGTAACTATTCTGACACCTCGAGGGAGGCCTCGCGCCACTGGCTGGTTATTGGTAGCCGGCGATCTCGCCCAAAGGCCCTAGCTGAAATTTTGGTACCAGGTGGATACTGGCGCCGCTTATATTCAGCCTTGTCAATCAGAGTAATAACCTCAGCCGCTAAAGCTGGATCGGATACTGCGGCTAGCGCCTGAGCGGATTGATCGCGGCGGACGTAGGCGTCAATAATTTTGTCTAAAACTTGATAATCAGGCAATGAATCAGAATCCAATTGCCCTGGGCGTAGTTCTGCACTAGGTGGTTTTTCAATGCTTGAAATAGGAATAAAAGCTTTACCTGCTTGATTGTTTCTCCATTTTGCTAACTCCCAAACTAGTGTTTTTGGCACATCTTTTATAGGTGCGAAGCCTCCAACTGCATCTCCATACAAGGTTGAATAGCCGGTTGCGATCTCACTCTTATTACCAGTGGCCAGCACTAAATGGCCTTCTTGATTACTTAGCGCCATCAAAATTACCCCGCGAGCACGCGCTTGCAGATTTTCATCAGCCAGGCCTGTGAGCGCTAAGTTGGCGCGAAAAGCTTCTACCATGGGCGTGATTGGGACTTGCCTTAAATTGATTCCCATGTTTTTTGCTAACTCTTCAGCGTCGCCGATTGAGTGCTCGGATGAATATTCACTCGGCATCGCAACAGCAAAAACTGCGGCTGGGCCAAGAGCATCATGGGCAATCGCTGCGGTGAGCGCCGAATCAATCCCACCAGAGAGCCCAAGCAACACAGCGGTGAAATTATTTTTCTTAACATAATCTTTTAGCCCTAGGGTCAAAGCTTGATAAATCTCGGCGAGCGGCTCAAGTGGTGGCGATATTTCTGCTGGCGTGAAGGAGGTGTCAAAAACTAATAGTTGCTCTTTGAATTGAGCTGCCCGCGCGATTAGCGTTCCGGTTTTTGATACCACCAACGAATCACCGTCAAATACCAATTCATCTTGCGCACCTACCAGATTCACATAGGCGATTGCACAATTAAAATCTTTAGCTCTTTTTTGAACCAGCGCTAACCTCACATCGTCTTTATCTTGTTCAAACGGGGAGCCATTTATAACTATTAAGAGGTCAGTCTCAGGATTTAATTTTTGTAAGCCCTCTTGCCAAATGTCTTCACAAATAGCAATCGAGTAGGTGAGATCGCCGTATTGATGTGAGCACTCGGCTTCACCTTTTACGAAATATCTAAATTCATCAAAGACCCCATAGTTGGGCAGGTGCTGTTTGGCGTAGGTTTTAATTACTGCTCCGCGATGAAGGATTGCCGCAGAATTTTGTGGGTTGCCAAGCGGTTTTCCTAAGGTGGGCGCTGCAGTGCTGGAATCAAGAAATCCAACAATTACTTGCACCTCACCTAGCCCCGCTTGATCTAAAGATTTGGCTGTATTTAATAGTGCAAGTTTGCTGGCGGCTTGAAAACTAGGCCGGAGGGCAAGATCTTCAATTGGGTAACCCGTTAACGCCATTTCCGGAAATACCACCAGTTGTGCCCCAGTTAATTGGGCTTTTTTGGTCCATTCAACGATTAATTTGCTATTACCAATGAGATCCCCGACGGTGGGGTTTATCTGAGCTAAAGCAATTTTCGCCATAGGTTAAGCGTACGCGTTGGCTCGTAACACTTTTGAAACAATTAGCCGGCAGACTTCACCCTATGGATAAACAGTCAGAATTCGTTTTAAGGACCATTGAAGAGCGTGATATTAGGTTTGTGCGCCTTTGGTTCACCGATGTAATCGGCTCACTCAAATCGGTAGCGGTTGCCCCAGCCGAGCTCGAAGCAGCATTTGATGAGGGCATTGGTTTTGATGGGTCCGCCATCGAAGGTTTTGCGCGAGTTTATGAATCTGACATGCTCGCCAAACCTGATCCAACAACGTTTCAAATTCTGCCTTGGCGCAGCGAAGGCCCTGGTGTGGCAAGAATGTTTTGCGATATTCAGATGCCCGATGGCACGCCCTCTTATGCAGATCCGCGCTGGGTGTTGAAAAGAACGTTAGCAAAAGCTGCAGATATGGGCTTTACTTTTTATACCCACCCTGAGATTGAATTTTATTTATTTAAAGGAAGTACCGAAGAAACAAGCGAACCCGAGCCAGTAGATCACGTTGGGTATTTTGATCAATCAGCTTCGGGCCCAGGCTATGACTTTAGAAGAAACGCAATCACGATGTTGGAATCTATGGGCATCAGTGTTGAGTTCTCTCATCACGAAGATGGGCCAGGCCAGCAAGAAATTGATTTGCGTTATGCAGATGCGCTGAGCACAGCGGACAACATTATGACTTTTAAGTTAGTTGTAAAAGAAGTTGCCTTACAAGAGGGTGTACGCGCTTCATTTATGCCAAAGCCGCTAAGGGATCATCCGGGCTCTGGTATGCATACTCACTTATCCCTATTTGAGGGTGATCGAAATGCCTTTTATGAGGCAGGTGCGCAATATCAATTGTCAAAGATTGGTCGTTCATTTATTGCCGGAGTTTTAAAACACTCTCCAGAATTCACTGCGATAACTAATCAATATGTGAACTCTTATAAGCGCTTAACGGGGGGCGGTGAGGCGCCAGCTTATATTTGCTGGGGTCATAACAATCGCTCGGCTTTGGTGCGAATACCGATGTACAAACCCGATAAAGGTCAATCGACCAGAATTGAATACCGCGCACTAGATAGTGCCGCTAATCCTTATCTGGCCTATTCAGTATTGCTCGCAGCAGGACTTAAAGGAATCGAAGAAAATTACACACTGCCAGAGGGTGCAGAAGATGATGTGTGGAGCTTGACTGATGCTGAGCGACGGGCACTTGGAATTCACCTTTTGCCACAAACGCTAGATCAGGCAATTAGCGCCATGGAAAAAAGCGAGTTAGTTGCAGAGACATTAGGCGAACATGTCTTTGATTTCTTTTTAAGAAATAAGCGGGCAGAATGGGCCGAGTATCGACGCCAAGTAACTCAATGGGAACGAGAAAGGTATCTTCCAGTCTTGTGA
>CAZXCT010000034.1:685-12772 GCA_964639395.1 uncultured Bifidobacterium sp. | reverse complement strand
ATTGGCTCTACTTGAGTAATCAATTCAGCGATCTTTTTTAAATCCACTCCAAGTAGCAAATAGGCTGCTGCTGCGGCTAGCGCATTATAAATATTGTGTTTTCCGACTAATTTTAACTGAACGGGCTCAGATTCATTTTTATAATTCATTGAAAAATGGGCAAAGCCCAAATTATCAAAATTAATATTGGTAGCTGTTAAGTCTGCAGCCTGGTCTATTGCAAAAGAGAATATTTTTGCTTTAGTTGAGGATGATGCCTTTATCGACTTTTTGTCATCAAAATTTATAATAGCGTAATCATTAAAATTTAATTTTGAAATAATCTCAGACTTACCCTTTATTAAGTTCTCTTCTGATCCAAAAATCTCTACGTGAGCAGATCCAATGTGAGTTATAATACTCAAGTTTGGTTTAGCAATATCTGCAAGATAAGAAATGTTACCCATTCTTCTCGCACCCATTTCAAGTACAAGTAATTTTGTACTTGTAGTGCAATTTAAAACCGTTAACGGAAGTCCTATTTCGTTATTTTCACTCCCTTGCGTGTAGATAGTTTCGCCAATTAAGGATCCAAGTTGCGCAATAATGTCTTTGGTAGAAGTCTTTCCACTAGAGCCAGTAATTGCAATCGTTGTTAAGCCAGTAAGACTCATATGCACATATCGCGCCAAACGTCCAAGCGCCCGAATTGTGGCTTGGTCAAAAAGTTCAGCAGAACTTGCTTCAGTTACTAAAACTTGAGGATGATTTGCTATCTTTTTTGAAACGACTGCCGCACACGCCCCAGCCTCAATCGCTTGTTGAACATAGTCGTGTCCATCAAACTTTTCACCCTCAATTGCAACAAACAGATCACCTGGCTTAACTTGCATAGAGTTAGATTTAATCTCACCTGAAAAGACAGTCTCAGGATTGAGCGCTATTAACTCTCCATTGACTGCTTGAGCTATTTGGGCAAATGTTAACTGGATCAATTAAATCACTCAGTCCGTCGCAAAGCTTCACTTACAATTTGATGATCAGAGAATGGGATTTTTTGATCACGAATTTCTTGATAGTTCTCATGACCCTTTCCTAATATCACAATCGTGTCCGCTTCATCGCTGATGTCAACCGCATGAACAATCGCAGACTTTCGATCGGCAATTTCTATAACTTTAGACTTCTGCTTGAAACCAGAAATAATGGCTTTGCGTATTTCTGCTGCATCCTCAAACCTAGGGTTATCGTCAGTGATAATTATCTGATCCGCCGCACTGACCGCGTCTCCCATTAAAGCGCGTTTTTGACTGTCGCGGTTACCACCGGCCCCTAAAACGGCAATAATTTTACCTTTAGTTTGCTGCCGCAGTGCTTGGATAACAGCAGCAATCGCCTCGGGTGTGTGTGCGTAATCAACAATGGCAAGTGCTTTTCCGGCTTGAAGTACCGGCTCCATTCTTCCTGGAATATGAACTTGACTCATACCTTTAATAAACAAATCCATTTCAAATGTTAATTTCTGCACCATGGCTAAGGCTAAGGTCGCGTTGAATGCATTAAAAGCCCCCGCAAAACCTAATTGAACTTTCGAAACTGTACTTACACCAGTTTGAATGTCAAAATCAACATGCCCTAGTGCCGGGCTGATATTGGTAATTCTCCAGTCGGAGCTGCTTAACTCACCTACCGTGACTTTATTTATTTCACATTCAGCCGCAAGGCGCTTTCCCCAGGAGTCAGATTCACAAATGAAGGCATTTTCACTATATGTTTTAGAAAAAAGCTCTTGCTTTACCTTAAAGTACGCTTCCATATTGCCGTGAAAATCCAAATGATCTTGACTTAAGTTTGTAAAACCCACTGCCTCAAACCAAATTCCGCTAATCCGCTTTAAAGCAATCGCGTGGCTTGAAACTTCCATTACCACCGCAGAAAGGTTTTGCTCTAGCGCAATCGCCAACATCCCTTGCAGTTGATCAGCTTCTGGAGTGGTGCGCTCAGAGCTGATAGAAATATCACCTATTTTTATCCCGGCGGTACCAAAAAGTGCAGACTTTATTCCAGCGCGCTCTAAGCCAGCATGAAGTAGCCAACTGGTAGTGGTTTTTCCGTTTGTGCCGGTAATTCCAAAAACTTTTAGTCGCTTAGAAGGGTGATGATAAATAACCGAAGCTATCTCACCTAAGTTTTCTCTGGGATTAGCTAACTCTATAACCGGCACCACGCAGTCAGATATTAGGTCTTTGCCTAATCGATCTGTAATGATCGCTACTGCCCCACTGCTTATTGCTTGTTTAGCGAATTTTGCGCCGTGCGTGCTCTGTCCACTTAGTGCGACAAATACATCACCTGGAAAAACATGACTAGCGTTTTGAGTAATTCCTTGAACTAAAATATCCTCGTGTTCTAAAAAACTTTTATTAAATTCTTTTAACGCGCTAAGCGCAACAGGTTTGGTTTTTGGTCGTAAATTTTCCATCATCACCATTCAACGGCTAATTTTGGCGCTAAACCTTCTGAGGGTGCAATATTTCGCTCTTGTAAGGCGTATTGCGCAACCTCTTTAAATACTGGTCCTGCCAAAGTGCCACCCCAGCGACCATTTTTTGGATGATGAATTGCAATTGCCACCACGATCTCTGGCGCTTCTGCTGGTGCCATTCCAATAAATGAAGCGATTACGTCTTTTGAATAGCAGCGACAGGCTGGATCGGCTACCTGTGCGGTACCAGTTTTGCCGCCGACTCGATATCCAGAAATTGAAGCCATCGGTGCTGTGCCTTCATCAGAAACAACTGTTTCCATCATTTCACGTACTGTTTTTGCAGCTGCAGGTGAAATAACTTCTACTGCATCTGGTTGTACCATCGCGTCAAAAGAGCCATCGGCGTTTATGAAACCTTCAATTAGTGATGGTGGGATACGTTTTCCATCGTTGGCTACTGTCGCATACATGCTGGCAATTTGAACAGCATTAACCATGTACCCTTGCCCAAAGGCAAAAGTAGGAAAACTAGTTGTTGACCATTTTTCGATCTTAGGAAGGCGTCCTTTACTTTCACCTGGAAAGTTCAAGCCAGTAGGTTCACCTACCCCAAATTTTTTAAGGTAATCATAGAATTTTTCAGGCCCAAGCATTTCTGCTGCCAAAATAGTCCCAATGTTGCTTGACTTTGCTAAAACGCCTGTGAGGGTTAGTTGCAGTGTGGGATGTGGCTCGTGGTCTTTAAAAGTTTTTGAAGGTCTTTTTAATACCGGCGGAATTATGAATTGAGTATTAGGTGAGGCAATATTTTCATTGACTACTGCCGCCATTGTCATAACTTTTGCAGTCGATCCCGGCTCGTACGAATCAACCAAAGCGCGGTTTACCCAGGTAGTGGGATCTGACTCACCAGGGTTATTGGGGTCAAATGTCGGGTAATTCGCCAACGCCAGAATTTTTCCGGTTTTGACTTCAATTGCAACTAAGGTTCCACTTTTTGCTTGGGCTAACTCGACTCTGCTTGCTAAGGACTGCTCTGCGATGTATTGCAAATCCCGGTCGATTGTTAAACGCACACCCCGACCTGCAATCGGATCTATTTGCGAAGACAACCCTTGCGGCAATTGTCTTCCGCCCGCGCTTGCTTGGAAAACTACACTGCCATTTTCACCGGCAAGAGAATCATTTAAAGAATGTTCCAACCCACTCATTCCGTTGCCCTCAGCACCGACGAATCCAATCAAACTGGCGGCGATTGTCGCACCAGGGTAGATACGTGAAGTAGTTTTTTCGGCATAGATACCGGCAAGATTCAATGCTCTTATTTGATTCCATTGTGCAGGGGTGATTGCCTTTACTACATAGCCAAATTTCTTTGTGCCGGTGAGAGTCGGTTCAATTTCGCTAGCAGTTAAATTTAAAATTTGTGCGATCGCTGCCGCTGTTTCTTTTGGATTAATAACTTTCGTTTGATCCGTTATTAAATTTTGTGCTTCTACTGAGATCGCTAATGGTGCACCGTTTCTGTCGGTTATTTCACCGCGGTGAGCCGTCAGTTCTACGTTCTTTTTACGCTTTTCATAAGCTTGAAAACTAAGTTGGGGTGCTTGATATGCCTGAAGTTGCACTAACTTAACGCCATACACTCCGAGCACCAAAACGATGAGCGCGCCGATGGCTGACAAACGGCGTGGGTGGCGCTGCAAGGTGACTTTTTTATCTAAAAAGTTCATTGTGTGCCTTCGCTTACTACTGAAAAATCTGCTTCGCGGTATTGCTCATCGATTCCTGGTGCAATGATTCGACCATCACGTAAATCAACAAAGCCAACTCCTGGCCCAGGCACCATTCCTAGTTCGATTGCCCGAACTTTTAGATTTTCTGGTGATTCTAATTTTGCAACTTCTTGTGCCAATACTTCTTGGTAATCTGCGGCGGCAGTTAATTCCACACGCAATTGACTTATCTCAAACTGCCCGTGACTTAATAAGGTGTTGAGTACTAATCCACCTAGCAGGCCAACTAGCAAAATTAAAGAGATAAATAAGCCAAATCCAAAACGCGAAACTTTGGTTATCTGCAATTTTTCAACGCTTTTGGCCTGCGCTTTAACCCCAACTAAACCGATAGCGCTCATGCTGCTACCACCAATTTTTCTAATACTCGTAATTTTGCAGACTTACTACGACTGTTTATTGCTATTTCTTCTTCGGTAGGACGTATTGGCTTTGTATTTACCATTTTGAAGAGAGCAGCGGGCTCATGCATTATTGGAATCTCTCGTGGTAATTTTTTTACATCAATTTTTGATTTAAAAAATTGCTTTACGATTCGATCTTCTAGTGAGTGATATGTTAAAACTATCAATCGACCATTTGGTGCTAATAAATCAACTGCTTGTGGTAATACCGAGGTGAGCACTGTCAATTCTTGATTAACTGCAATGCGGATAGCCTGAAAGGTTTTTTTAGCTGGATTTCCGCCGGTTCGTCTTGCTGGTGCCGGAATAGAGGCTTCGATAATTGCTACTAATTCTTTTGTGGTTTGTATAGGTTGCTTGAGCCTACTTTTTACAATATTTGCCGCAATTTTCTTTGCGAACTTCTCTTCACCAAAAGTGTATAGCGCATATGAAATATCTTTTTCTTTCCAATTATTTAGCAACTCTTTAGCGGTAAAAGGATTTGATAGATCCATTCTCATATCTAAGTCATTTCCAGAAAGGTATGAAAAACCTCTTTCGCGATTATCGAGCTGCAAAGATGAGACGCCGAGATCGATAAAAACTACATTTACTGTTTGAATTTTGAGTAAATCTAATTCAATTTTTAAATTAGTAAAATTATTTTTAATGTAAATTACTTGATCTTGATATTTGATTAAACGATTTTTAGCAATTTCTAAAGCGGATTGATCTTGATCAAATCCAATTACCTTCAAGTTTGCAAAAGCCGAAAGTAATTTCTCACTGTGGCCAGCTAGCCCTAAAGTGCAATCCACCAGAACCGGGTTTGGCACGGTGAGCGGAGGTGTCGCCATTTGTAAAACTTGTTCACTCATCACCGGAACGTGCGTTGTCGCTTCCACTTGCCTCACCCCCTTTTATTAACGTTTTTTTGATTTAAGTGCTTTGGTCCCCTTCCGTTTCAGGTCCGGCTCTGGGGAAGGAGAGCCGGCATAAGTTACGGAAAGAGGCCGAAGATTTAAATCGCTAAAAGATTCCTGGCGCAACCTCTTCTTGTGTGTCTGCAAATTTCGGTTCAGCTTGCGCTAAGTAGGTATTCCAGGCTTTTGGATCCCAAATTTCAATAGTGGTATCAGCACCAACTACTACGAGATCTTTCTGAAGTTGTGCGTATTCACGTAATGCTGTAGCGATCGTGATTCGCCCTTGTTTATCTGGAGTTTCATCAAAGGCACTTGAAAAGAAAACTCTTAGGTAACTTCTGACGCGAGCGTCATTTCGAGAGGCTTCGCGCAGTTTCTCGGCATAAAGTGAAAAGGCGGCGAGGGGCCACAGCACCACTGAGCGATCTTGACCTTTTGTTAGCACTACCCCGGGCGCAAGGGCTTCACGAAATTTTGATGGTAGGACTAATCGACCCTTGTCGTCGAGTCGTGGCTCATGCGTGCCTAAAAACAATTTCTTCCCCTTGGCAATCCCCCAAAAAGTCCTTGTTTAAGGGCTTTTTGCCCTAAATCTGCCGATTTAGTAAAACCATATTACTCCATATTCCTCCAAAATCAACCCTTTTTAGCCATTTTTTTTACTTTTCCTCCCCCATAAATGCAGGAAAATAGTGTTGATAAATTTGATTAACCTGACTGGTTTAATTTGAAATAGTTGATTAATTAATGATTTTTTTAGTCAAAATTTTGACTATTTAAGAATTAGTTGTAGTCCCCATCGCGACGTTGCTGCCAACGCTGCTCCATCCGCCTCATGAAATCTCCGTTTGTGCGGTTTTTTCTAGGACGAGGGGTCACTGCTGCCACGGGTGCCTGTAAGCCTCTAACCAACAAAAACAGGCCTAATATCAAGAAGGCAAACCCAGCTATCCCTAATAAAACGATCTTTGCGCTCACTGAGCCAACAACTAACCCAACTGCAATTACTATCGCCAAGGTTCCGGTTAATAAATGCCGCTTTTCACCTGGGGCAATTGCAATTCTTGAGGATTTCTTTAAGGAGGAGGCAAATCTAGGATCTTCCGCGTAAAGTGCCTGCTCCATCTGCTGAAGTAGCTTTTGCTCGCGATCTGATAGCGCCATCTCTAACCTCCTTATCTAAGGATAGAACCTCACTCGCGAAATGCAAGTAGAGGTCTTGGTCATTCCTCGATCAGCCGCGCCGGCCTCACCACTGATTCACCGTAGCGACGGCTTGCCTGGTCGGTGGCCGCCTCAATCTCTGGCCAGCCCTTTTGTGGCTGATCAATACGTAGCTGGCTAGTCCCCTGGCTGCTGCTTAGTAGGTTCTCTACCCGCACTCCCACTAGGCGAATTTTAGTTCTTTCTAACTTCAATGCCCTAAATAATGCCGCTGCAGTTTGGTAGATTTCACGCTGACTACTAGTTGGGTGATCTAAGGTTTTAGATCTAGTTATTGTGGTGAAATTAGAAAATTTTATTTTTAATACGACAGTTTTTGCTACAAAGTGAGCGGCTTTCACCCGATACCCAACTTTTTCACTAAGCCTTAAAATTTCACGTAAAATTTCTTCAGCATCGTCTAAATCTTCCGAAAAAGTCTCTTCGTTTCCGATACTTTTTTCAACTTCATAAATTTCAACGGACCTATCGTCCTTTCCCCAAGCAAGTAAATGAAGATGTTCACCGAGGCTTTCGCCTAATGCCGCCTTTAATGTATTGAGTGAAGTATTTGCAATCTGTTCAATAGTTTTTAACCCTAATTTGTTTAACTCTGCTTCAGTTTTATTGCCAACGCCCCACAGCGCCCCTACTGGCAATGGATGTAAAAAATCTATAATTTCTTCGGGCGCAACGACTAGTAGTCCATCTGGCTTTGCCATAGTAGATGCTAATTTTGCGATAAATTTGTTTGAAGCAATCCCTACAGAACAATTTATTTTTAACTCAGATGAAACTCGCTTTCTTATTTCGTGTGCCATTTCAGTAGGACTAGTAAAAATCTTTCTTGCCCCTTTTACGTCTAAAAATGCTTCATCTAATGACAATGGCTCAACCAACGGGGTAAAATCTAAAAATATATTCATTATTTTTTCAGAAACTTCAGAATACTTATAGTGGTTAGGCTCAATTACTATCGCTTGTGGGCAAAGCCTAATTGCTTGCACCATTGACATAGCAGCATGAATTCCAAATGCTCTTGCTTCATAGGTTGCAGAAGTAACTACCCCCCGCCCCGCTTGGTGACCAATGATTACGGGCTTTCCCTTTAGTTCTGGACGATCTATAATTTCAACAGAAGCGTAAAATGCGTCCATATCAACATGTAAAATATTAGTGTCATCATCTTTACCACTTAAATTTATTTGTGGCAATTTTCTTACCTGTCGATGTGTCATACCGCTATTTTGCCTCTTAACTTCCGCTAGAACCACTGCTTGTGTGCCAGAGTTTTACATTATTTACATTTACAGTTGAATCAGAAAGCAAAGAGAATCGCATCCCACTTGGATGCAATAAGGCTCTTGCGCCCAAACCTGCTGAATTAGCTTTAGTGTAGTTAGGTTTTTTTGTGACAGCTTTTGGGCTATTTACTATAATTTGCGTAACTGCCGCTAAATCTTGCTCCTTATAAATTTTATAAAGTTTAGCTAAATCCCAAGCCCCACTTGCTACTAAAGACACACCCCTTGTGCCGGTACGGCGGATTCTGCCTCTAATAAGCAGCAGCCATGAATTAAAAATAGTCGGTGCGTACTCTTTTTGAGAATCTTCAAAAAAAGCAGCATCGATAGGCCCCGTTGTGTCATCGATAGTTAAAAAAATTACCCGTTTACCACTTCTTACGGGTGGAGTTTGAGTAGATACTTTTACCCCCGCCATAAATACTTCACTATATTGACGATAATTTAACAAGTCTTTTGAAAAGGCTGTTTTAAGTTCTTTTATTAAATCTTTATAAACGTAAGTCAAATGACAAGTCAAGTCCATTCCCAAAATCTCAATTTCATGTTCTAGCACTTCTTCTAAGGTAAGATCGGGTAGTCCATGGCTAGTAATTTCTTCTTTTAAGTAAACCCCAAATCCTAATTGTGATTGATCAGCACCCGATACATGCTCGAGCCTTGCAAGTTGCATCAGTAAATCTCTTCTATTCAACTTTGTACTGGTTAAGTTATAAAGTGCATCAAAAGCGCCTGCCAAAATAAGTCTTTCTGCTACCGCTCGAGATACTCGGGCCCGATGCCAAAAATCTGCTAGTGAACTGAACGGTCGGTAGTGCAAGATTCTCGCTACTTCTGCTTCGCTGATCCCTCTAACTTCTGATAGTGAAATTCTTAAAGAATCAGAGCTTTCTGCTCTATAAACTTTGTCTGATTGATTTATATCTAGCGGTAATATTTTAATTTTGAAATTTTTAGCATCATTAATTAGCAAGCGCTTTGGATACATACCAGGATCGTGAGTTAATAACCCTGCAAAAAAGGCAGCCGGATAATGTGCTTTTAGCCAAGCCGACTGATAGGTAGGTAGGGCAAATGCAGCGGCATGCGCTTTACAGAATCCAAATGAGGCAAAAGAATGCAAGATATCCCAAAGTTGCTCAGTTAACTCAAGTGAATACTTTTCTAGAGATTTTTTGGTAAACCAACCACGTACTGACTGCTGCCCTTCAAAGCTACCTAATTGTCTTCGCATTTCATCAGCGGCCGCTAATGAGCAACCGGTTGCGGTGCTAATTAACCTTATTACTTGTTCATGAAAAACTACAACACCCCAAGTCTCTTCTAGAATTGGTTTGAAATCATCGTGTAAATAATTTGTTTGAATAAATCCGTTGCGCGCCATCAAAAAGGGATTAATCATATCTGACTTCATTGGCCCGGGTCGAAATAGTGATATATCAATAATCAAGTCATTAAAGACTTCTGGCGAAAACTTTCCAATTAGCTCTCGTTGTCCTGGGGATTCAATTTGAAAGCAACCTAGTATTTTGGTTGATTTAATTAAGTCAAAAGTTTTTGCATCTTTTAGATCTATCTGATCTAAGTCTATTTCTATATTCTCTATACTTTTAATTTCAGAAACTGCATGCGATAAAGCAGACTGCATTCTTATGCCTAAAACATCTAATTTTAAGAAACCTAAATTTTCTACATCATCTTTATCAAATTCGCTCATCGGATATCCGCTTGCGCTAGTTACTACTGAAGTTCTATTAAGTAACTGATTATTTGAAAGTATTACCCCGCAAGGATGCATTGCCAAGTTTCTTGGAAGTCCATCCAGCTTTTCAACTAAATCTAAGTAAGTAGCTAGCTTTCCTTGAATAAAAAGTTTATGAAAAGTTGACTTTTTTAACTCTGGTAATTCACTCAAGGCTAGTCGAATATCTTTTGCTCTAATATGCGGAAACGACTTAGCAAATAACCCAATCTCACTTGCGGGGTAACCCAGCGCGGCCCCAACATCTCTGATGGCATGCCTAACTCGATAGGTATCTCTCATTGCTAAACAAATTGCCCGATTAGATCCAAATCGGTTAATAATCGCCTCGTAAACTTCTAGCCTTCGGTGTGACTCAACATCAATATCAATATCGGGTAAAGCGGTTCGTAGCGGCGAAAGAAACCGTTCCATTAGCAACCCGTGCTGAACTGGATCAACCCCAGAAATACCGAGTGCGTAATTCACTAATGAGCCAGCACCCGAACCTCGAGCTGCCACTCTAATTTTTAATAACTTAGTTAAATTTACAACTTCTGCAACTGTCAAAAAGTAGCTGGCAAACCCTAATTGGAAAATAGTGGCCAACTCTGCAGTAAGCCGATTTCGATAGTCTGTCTTTTTTAATAACTCGCGCTCAGCTAAACCTGCTTCACATCTTGCTACTAATTCGCGATAGGCGTCTTGGGCTTGATTATTTAGTACTACCTCAGTTTCTGGTAGTGCCACTGTTCCAAAGCCTAAATCTTTTACTGGATCTAAGGCACACTCTATTGCTAATTCTTCTGTAAATTTAACGAGTAACCCCGCTAGCTCATTTTGATTAGCTGCACTGGCTACTTCTTGTGCCAGCGTAGCCATCTCAAAAACATTTTTTAAGTATCCTTGCGAATTAACTCTTTCTACTCTTTTGCTAGTCAATTTTTGCTTTGTTCTAACTGCGTCTAAAACATCAGCAATTTGAGCATCTTGCGGTGTTAAATATCTAACAGCATTGGTTAAAATTGCTCTGATTTGATTTTCTTTAGCAAAATTTAATAATACTGCTGCTGTGCTTGTACTAAAAGCATTCTTACTAGCTTGATGAGTAACTATTTCTATTGCTATATTTGACCTTCCAGCAATAAGCCAATGATTTAGTATTTCTTGTGCTACTAAAAATTGCTTAGATCTAATTGCTTGACCCAAATTTGAATGTGGACCCAAAAGTGCAATTAAATTATTTTGTTTTAGCTCTATAAAAAGATCTTCAATTTTTAGATTAGCTTTGTTATTAATTAAATTTTGATTAGCCAGCGAAACTAATCTACATAAACTGCTATACCCAAGTGAATTTTTAGCTAGTACTACCACTCTTGAATTATTTATTTTAAAATTTACACCTAAAATTGGCTTAATATTCTCTTTTTGGCAAGCCGCAGCAAAAGCTATTGCCCCAGCTAGTGTGTCATGGTCAGTTAGCGCTAAATGCGAAAATCCTAATTTTTTTGCTTGTGCTACTAAGGATCCAATGGTGAAGGTACCGTATTGAAAAGAAAACCCAGAGGTAACGTGTAAATGAGTTAACATCTAATCAATCACTCGCGATAAATACCACTGCGAGTTATTTTCTGCGGTGATTAAATCGAAAACACCATCATTAAACGAGTTCACCCGGCGCGCAACCACCCGCCAAATTTCTTTCTCTCCAAGATTTGCTGAAGCTAAATCTGAAGCTATCCACCAAGGAGTCATTTCAAACCAACGCGATAGCTGCTCTATTACTAAATAACGATTGCCTCCCCAGACGAACCTGGTGGGCACAAAATCTTCTACCCAAACTGTTATTGCTTCACTTCGACGCAATCGCATCCGTCTTATCCTTTGTAGGCTTTTAGACCACGCCGCAGGAAGACGGTTGGGGCCACCAACCCAACTGAGCGCTTCCCCGCGTCAATTGGGTTGGTGATGAAAGTGCTGATGGCTAGGGAGTTGGGGGCTGCTACCTAGCCATCTATCGAACAAGTGTTCGAATAACCCTAGTTAACTACTCACCCCTGACAAAAGTCAAGCGAGGGGTTAAATAGGCCAAAATTCGTTGGCAATATCGATAGAAATAGGCGGATCCCCCTGAACTAACAGCTGCGCATTTGCCTTGGTCTGATTTTGGCTAAACCAGAGCGCTTCGGCCTTGCGCCAGCCCGCCATGTGGTTGGCAACAGTCTCGCCATCACGATTTTTTACTCGCGTTAAACCCACCTCGT
>CAZXCT010000034.1:0-675 GCA_964639395.1 uncultured Bifidobacterium sp. | reverse complement strand
AATCCAAATCAAAAAATCTAAGTGAGTAAGCAATTGCGCACTACCCACACCTACCCCTTCTAAAATTATTGAGGTGTTTGGTCTGATTGTTTTCTTGTTTTGATAGCAATACTTGTACCAATCAAATACCGGATACTCAATAGTTTCATTTGCTTTAAACGGTGTAATAATCCAATTAAGTAAGTTGTCGACTAATGACTGACTGAGTGCGTCTTCCCATCCGTTATATATTTCATCCATATTTACAATCACAGAATTTGATAGATGAGAATTTAAAGAATTAGCAAAAGTAGTTTTACCTGAGCCGGCTGGGCCATCAATCGCCAGCAACATGGGCTGAGCTAGTTTTTGATTTAATTCATTAACTAAACTACTAAATGAGCGCGCTCGCTCCATCGCTTCCACCCAACTAGCGCTACTGCTATAAAAATTGCATATAGCACCGACGTAAAAATCAAGCCTTGGTTTGCGTAATGAATCGTTGCAACTATATTAATTACCGTCCAGATAGGCCAGGCTTCAAATTTTTCACGTACCATAAGCACTTGCGCGATTACGCTCGCTACTAAAATAAAGGAGTCAGGCCAACTGCCCGCAGCTCCGATGCGCTCAAGTAGTGGTGCAAATGAAGCAATCATTACAACTAGCAAAATCAAAATAAAAGCACGATTGCTA
>CAZXCT010000033.1:0-13132 GCA_964639395.1 uncultured Bifidobacterium sp. | reverse complement strand
TCAACTGTGCCAGCGGTGCTCCATTGCGGCGGATTTTGTCCACCCAGTAAAGCCCAAGCAGCTGGTCGTGCTGCGCCGTCCGCTACATATTCTGCTTCAGGTGGGATCGCTATCGGCACGTCAAAAAGTGTAGTAGCAATTTCTTGAACTGCTTTATTCGCTGCGGCCCCACCAATTAACGAAACTTTTTTAGGTTTAACCCCAAGTTCAATTAAGACATTTACTGCATCAGCTAAACCGCACAGCATTCCTTCAACCGCTGCTCGTGCAAAGTTCTCAGCAGTCATGTTGTTACGAGTCATTCCAAACATGGTTCCTGAGGCATCAGGTAAATTTGGTGTGCGCTCACCATCTAAATATGGCAATAGCACTATTCCCCCCGCGCCAGGTTGCGCCGCTAATGCCAATCGCGCAAATTCATCTAAATCCACTTTTAAAACTTGAGCTGCTGCGGTAATTATTCTTGCCGCATTAAGCGTGCAAGCGAGCGGTAAATATCTTCCGGTGGCATCAGCAAACCCAGCAACGGTTCCACTTTCGTCAAAAGTTGGTGTATCGCTGACCGCGTATGCCGTTCCAGAAGTACCTAATGAAACAACTACATCACCTGTGCTCGCTCCAAGACCCAAAGCAGCTGCCATGTTATCTCCGGTACCAGCAGCTAATTTGATGCCGTCTATTGTCTCGCCAACTATTTCACTGGCTGATACCACTTTAGGTAATTCAATTTCTCGACCAAATGCTAATTTTAATAAATCTAATCGGTATTTGTTTTCAACTGGCGAGAAGTAACCCGTACCAGATGCGTCACCACGATCAGTAGTAGGTGGATTTTTAGCGCCCAACAACTTCCAAGTCAAGAAATCATGCGGAAGCATAACTGTTGAGACATGCTTTGCTAATTCAGGTTCGTTTTCTGCTAACCACCGCAATTTTGTAACGGTAAAAGCTGCTAAAGGAACAGAACCGGTTGCTTGTGCCCAATTTTTCTTGCCACCAAATTCGTCAATTAAATCTGTTGCTGCTTGGGCAGATCGAGTGTCATTCCAAAGTAGTGCTGGCCGTACCACTTTGCCAGTTTCATCTACGGTTACCATTCCGTGTTGTTGTGCGCCAACTCCAATCGCTTCAACATCGATTAAAGCGCCGGCCAAACTTTTATTTAATTCACTCCACCAAATTTCTGGATCTATTTCGGTGCCGTCAGGATGGCTGCCTCTACTTGCTCGGACTAATTCGCCCGTTTCAAGATCTCTTACCACTACTTTTACCGACTGCGTTGATGAGTCGATTCCGGCGACAAGCCTCTGTTTCATGCCTCTAGGCTATTTAACTACCAATCTCGACCAACAATTCCCTTACCTTTTGCTCTATTTCATCTCTAATCTTTCTAACTTCATCAATTGACTTTCCCGCCGGATCATTAATAACCCAGTCGAGATATGTCTTACCGGGATAAATTGGGCAGGCATCACCACATCCCATTGTTATGACGTAATCGCTGCTTAGTACCTCTTCAGAATTAAGCATTCGGGGCGTTTGGCTTGAAATGTCTATGTCTAACTCACTCATTACTGATATCGCCATTTGATTAATTTCAGTAGCCGGTGCTGAGCCAGCAGATCTCACTTCTACTTGACTTGGTGCTAACTTTTTTAAAAAGCCCGCAGCAATTTGCGACCTGCCGGCGTTATGGACACAAACAAAAAGTACAGATTTTTTCATTTTTATTTAAACTTAATCTTCTTAAACTTATAACTATAAATATATACAGCTACTAAGGCGGCGGTAATCGCACCTAACATTTCAGCCAGAATCATAAAGCCAGCTGCGCTTAACTCAAAGGCTAAAAACCCAGTCGCAAAAACTCTAGCGATTTCAATCGCTGGATTTGCAAACGAAGTCGCTTGCGAAAGTAGCACTGTAACAAAAAGCCACCCAGGTACTAAAAATGCAGAATTTCCATTAAAGTCAAGCTTTCTAATTGACGCCACAATAAATATTAATCCAAATGCCAAAATAAATCCAAGAATATAGTTAGGTAAACCATAGTTAATCTGTTCTACAGAAACACTTGACCTATCAGCAAAAAAGTAATTAGCTAAAAAGGCTCCTAAAATTGCGCCAATCGTCTGCAAAAAAATCACAATTAAGCCCAAACTAAGTGTAAGGTCTTTTCGAAATACTGCCCACATGGTTAACAATGGATTAAGTAGTGCACCACTTAGTGGCAGCAAAATTACTATTAATACTGCAAGTAACAACGCAGACACAATCGCAATCAAAAATAGGTTCATATCATCTCGCTCTTGGCTAAAATTAATGCCCGCACCTATAACAAACAAACTTAAAAATAACGTTCCGAAAAGCTCTACGATCAAAGCCTTTAGCCGTTTTTGAGACATGTCTCCCCTAATTGGTGTTTATTAGGGGATTATTGCTAGGTGTACCAAAATAGTTGCAAAATTTAGATGAACACAAGATTAATTAAATTCACTTACAAAGTTTAAGCGGACTAAAACCCATCTATTCGCTCAGTGAGAATGTTATGTGAGCCACCGGTGCATCGTGGCATTACTCAAATCGAAGTGCTTCAACCGGCTTTAACTTAGACGCAGCTCTTGCTGGCCAAACCCCAAACAAAACTCCCACCAACATCGCAAATCCCAGCGCTGCCAAGATGGTTGAAATACTCAAGATGAATTCCCATCCACCTAAATTAGCTAAAAATACCGCAACAATTTCACCAAGAATCACACCAATAATTCCACCCAATAACGAAAGTACAATCGCTTCAATTAAAAACTGTGTCAAGATTTGACTCTGCTGTGCCCCGATTGCCCGGCGAATCCCGATTTCTCTTGTGCGCTCACGCACGCTAACTAACATTATGTTCATAATTCCAATTCCGCCAACAATTAAACTAATGGACGCAATTCCGCCTAATAGTAAAGTTAAAGTGCTTTGTACGGTATTCAAGGCTTCCAAAATTGCCGAGGCATCTGTTATAACAAAATCTGCATCGCTAGCATTCGTGATGCTGTGTCGACTAAGCAAAAGACTAGTTAAACTACCGGTGACTGGCGCTACTAAAGTTTCGTCTTCTACTCTTAGTGAAATTGCTGAAAGATATGGACTTTTTGCAAAATATCTATAAGCACTTTCTAAAGTGATGTAGGCCAATCCATCATTACCAAAGCCTTGTGAATCATCAATAATTCCTACCACGGAATATTCTGTGTTTTCAATCGAAACTTTTGAGTTAATCGAATCAACAGAGAGTCCAAGATCTAGCGCTAACGTCGAGCTCAAAACTACAGCGCGCGTGTCTTGTAAATTTGTTGTTTCAGGTAAAAAAGTACCGACGTATAAGTCAGGCTCTGAGATTTCTGTAAAGTTTTCATCAACTGCAATCAGTGAAGCGCGCACTCTATTATTTTCGTTTCCGACAACTACTGATGTTCTAACTTGCTTTGAGGTTACTTCTACTCCGAACTGTGATTCAATGGCTGCTGCATCTTCTAAAGTTAGTGTGTTTGCCACGGTGGAAGAAATATTTAAATTGGTTGCGCCCAGCCCCTGAAACTGCGATTGAATACCTCTGGTGGCGCCTTGTGCGATTGAAACTAATGAAATCAATGCCATCGTGCCAATGATGATTCCCAAAGTAGTTAAGGCAGAGCGAGTTTTGGTAGCCCGAATTCGGCTAAACGCTAATTTGGCGGCAATTAAAATCATACTTGCACACCTGAACGATCGTCAGAGACAACTTTGCCATCGCGCAAAGTGATTCTTCGTTGTGCTTTGTTGGCAACTTCTGCCTCGTGGGTGATTAAAATAATGGTTTTGCCCTCAGCATGTAAATCTTGCAGTAACTTCATAACTTGTTCGCCAGAAGCAGAATCAAGCGCTCCGGTCGGTTCATCTGCCAAAATAATAGTTGGCTCGGTAACTAAGGCACGCGCAATTGCGACCCGCTGCTGCTGACCACCAGAGAGTTGCGTTGGCTCATGGCTTGACCTATCAGCTAAACCTAATTTGGCTAACATCTCTAAAGATTTTTCTCGCGCCTGCTTAGTGCTCATACCTCTATAGAGCAACGGAGTAGCCACGTTGTCTACTGCCGTTGTTTTAGGTAATAAAAAGAACTGCTGAAATACAAAACCTATTGCATAATTTCTTAATTGAGTTAACTTAAAGTCATTTAATTCGTTTACATCTTGCCCAGCAATCTTTACAATTCCATTTGTTGGCTTATCTAAACAGCCAATTAAATTCATCATGGTTGATTTACCAGAGCCAGATGGGCCAATTATGGCTACAAACTCGTTTTCTTGAATTGAAACAGTCACATTATCAAGTGCTTTTACAACGCTCTGGCCTTCGCCAAAAAACTTACTAACATTTTGTATTTCTACAACCGCATTCATTTTAAACTATTCTGCAAGTTCTTCGTCGTCTTCATTGGAGTCATTGCCACCTTCACCAAATGGCCCTGTCTCTTGCGTTGGCAAAACATCAGTTGGTGCCTTTGTACCGATAATTACTTGATCGGCTGCAGTTAGTCCAGATTTGATTTCTACAAGTTGATCCCCAACAACGCCAACTGTCACTTCGCGGGCAATTGCCGTTAAATCAGCAGCGAGCACTTCTACGGTAAATTTGCCAGCTGCTTCTTTTAGAGCTTGTACTGGGATTGCAAATTGTGCTTGAGTTGATTCCAAAATTATGTTTGCTCTAACGCTTGAGCCAATTCTCATAATCGTAGTATTACCAATAGGTGCGAGGTAAACTTTAAACTTTGCTACGGCCGATGAGTCGACTATAGCTTTGGCAGAAATTGCAACAACTTCAGCGGTAATTTCATCAATTTGATCATTGGTTGTAAATACTGCAGGTTGGCCAACCGCTACCTGACCAATATCAAACTCACTTACTTCAACTGCTGCCAAAATTGGGCCAACTCCTAATTCGAGTAATGCCCCTGCGACCACTGCCTTGGGGGCCGTAAAAATATCTCTGACATACCCCGCAGCTGGTGACTGTAAAGACTTGATAGACCCATCAAAATTTTTCAAAGTGGCAACTACATCACCCTCATTGACATAGCTTCCGATTTGAGTATTCAACGCTTCAACTGTCCAACTATCTGCGTTGCTTGCTGTACTGACTGTCGTTGTAACGCTCTCACCATTCTTTTTCTCAAGTAGCGCCTCATTATCAACATTCAAACTAAATTCATATTCATAGATGAATCTTGCATTGGTGTAGCGAACATCATCATCTTCTACAATCGGAAACTCAACTGTTGCGCTCATTCCGCTCTTTATGCCCTCTGGAAATACCCCCGGGGCAACATTTATCAAAACTTTATACGTCGCTGTCGCGGTCGTAGTCGAATCTGCTGTGGGCGATACATAAATTACACTTCCATAGGTAGTTTTATCAGAGCTATTTACTGCGATAGCTACTGGTTGATTTGGGATAAATTTATTTAATTCACGTTCTGATACCGATAATGTAAGCAAGACGCGGCCTGCTCCGAAGGTTGCAACCTCGCCGCTAACTGAAAAGCCTTGAAGCGTTGAAATGGAAAGTACTTGACCTTTTTGAGGTGCAGTGACACTTCGCGTTGATCCGTCATAATTTCTTAGTGTCAAAATTGTTTGACCTTTATTAAGATTTGACCCTACGTCTTTCACAATTTTTTCAGTAACCCAATCATCTTGCGGATCAGTTGGCAGCGCACCGCTGTTGGTAGCAACACCAGAAATCTGCTTGAGAAGTAGCGAGCCAGAAGTATCTAAGTTGTAGGTGTACTGATCAACTATTGACCCTGTGGTCGAAACAGAATTTATGATTTCTGCGCTGACAACAGGGGCGGTTAAGAAATTACTAGTGGGTGATTCTGATCTTGTCGTCCACCAGATTACTGAAGCCACTAAAACTAAGACAAAAATTAAAATTGCAAAAGATCGGCTCTTTAGCCTCATTTAAAACTCCATTTATGCTTTATTGTTCAAATCTACCACTTAAGAAAACTCTCTGCTCAATTAGAACGCTAAAATAAATAAAAGGCCCGCAATATCATTGCGGGCCTTTTATTACTTACTAACTCAACCTGTTCGGAATCTAAACACCGCAGAAGTTGTTGAAGAACCATCTCCGCAACCGTTAAATACTGGAGGGTTTATTACAGCTTCGGTGCCATCAGCAATAACTGGCCATGATGGCAATTGCGTTTGAAAATATGCAGTTTGCTCCATGTAGAGACAACCCGAAATAGTTTGTCCAAGATCGAGGTAATTGTTGCTTGGATCGCCATAGTTACCACCAGCGAATGACCATGATTTTAAGTTATTAGCTTTATTTGTCACTCTTAATTGCGCAGTCGCTTTTTTATTAGGCTCTTTATAAATATATCCACCATCTACTAAAAAGCCGTTTAGGGTAACGCTGCTAGTAATTGGCCAAATACGATCAGATAGTCTCAATCTATTGGAATTAGCTAAGGTGCCAACAGTCCAATTTCTAAGTTTTCCTTTTGAGTTGAAAACAAATCTTGAATTAAATCCATCAAAAGCATCTGCCGATGCATTAAATCTAACTCCGCGGGCGACTCTTGAATAAGTACCTTTTGGCTCTGCCGCAGGTGTAACTCCAGAGGGAATTCCAAAACTATTTATACTCTTGAAGTACTTTACAGTCGAATAATGGTTTTGAATCATGTCCACATAGTGGTAAGCCGCAGATCCAGCAACTAAATACTTTCTTTTAGCAACAGCGATTTTGTCTGGATCACTTGAAGCTAGCGCTTTAAACAACGCGTTAACAGTTTGATTTTGCGCTGACGTTAAACCGGAAACAGGAGCCGCCTGCGCGCTGGCGAGTGGTGTTAGCGATATTGCCAAAATTAATGCAGCGAATGCCGAAAGAGTACGTTTTTTTTGCTTCACAGTGACTTTCTTTCTTGGGTAGGTAATTTGATTTTACATGCAAGTGATAGTCATGAGTCAATAGCCAATTCAAAGACGTTTCTACCCTGTGAAATAGCCTTTTTTTCAAATTTAGTAACTGGCCGCCAATTTGGTCTGACTTGAGTAATTGCCCCAAGCTCGTCAACTATTTCGCTGGCATACTGCTGCCAATCAGTTGCCACTAAAATTCTTCCGCCCTTAACTAATTTTAGTTTAAACAATTCTAAATTAACTTGTGTAAGTATTCTTCGTTTTTGATGTCTCTTTTTGGGCCATGGGTCCGGAAAAAATATATGAATTGCGCCCAAAGAATGGTCAGGAATTTGCTCTTTAAAAACTTGTAAGGCGTCACCAATTACCACACTGACATTTTTAATATTTTGCTCTTCACAATTATGCATTAATTGCGCGATGCCTGGTTTATAAACATCTATCGCAATTATTTGAGTATCATGATGTGCTTGCGCAAAAGCTTGGGGGGCGGTTCCATCGCCACTGCCAATTTCAACAACGACTTGAGAGTTTTTAAACAACTCATCAAATGCCCAAAGTCCTGCTGGCATTTGGTATTTATCAAGCAATACTTCAATAGCATTTTTTTGAGTTAAAGAAAGTCTTCCGTGGCGACCACTGAAGGTCCGAATATGCGAGATGTTTTGCATTAGAGGATAATCTTACTTGTGAATTTAGAATCAAAAACTGCCCAAACCGAGCAGCCGATCCATGAACTTCTAGCTAACCGCTGGAGTCCGCGCGCACTCAATCCAAATCACACAATTACTACACCTGAACTAATTAGTCTTTTAGAAGCAGCACGCTGGGCCCCCTCTTCTATGAATAAACAGCCATGGAGATTTTTGGTAGCGCGCCGGGGGGATGAAAATTTTGCGCGATTAGAAAAAACACTAAAAGATACAAATTCAATTTGGGCACCTAACGCTTCTGTTTTTATATTGGTATTAGCGGATCAAACTCCCCTTAATTCTCAAGTGGCTTTTGATTTAGGATTAGCAACTAGTGCGCTAACTTTGCAGGCCTCCGCAATAGATTTACACACCCATCAAATGGCTGGCTTTGATAAAGAATTAGCAATAAAAGAGCTAAATCTTCCGAGTGATTTATCACCTGTAGTGGTGATAGCCATTGGCAAAGTGGATAATCCAACAGTTCTTAACGATGAACTCAGAGAACGAGAGTTGAAGCCTCGTTCAAGAAAAGAATTGTCAGAATTAGTGCTCAACTGGAATCAAATATCAGAGTGAGAGCTCCGTGGTGGCTAACCCCTCACAAAACAATTCCAAAAACTTCGTGGCGTAGTGAAAGCTATTGGAGTGCAAAGCCCTCAACGATATTTATTTTGGTATTAGGGTTGTGGATATTTGGTACAGGTGAAGCTCTTTTAATTAAATCAAATCTTGGGGTATCGCCCTGGACAGTTTTTGCGCAGGGAGTTTCAGTACAAACTAATTTTTCAATTGGATTTTCAACATTTTTAACCAGCATGATGGTTTTAGTGTTTTGGATTCCACTGAAGCAAAAAATAGGACTCGGAACTTTACTAAATGCGATTGTCATTGCCTTGGCTATAGATGTAATGCTGATGATTTTGCCAGTCGCAAATAACTCACTAATTCGTATTTCAGAAGTTTTTTTAGGTGTTTTTTTAGTAGGACTAGGTAGCGGCCTTTACCTCACTTGCCAGATGGGGCCGGGGCCACGTGATGGTTGGATGACCGGGATTCATCAAAAAACAAAAATCTCTGTTGGAAGAGTACGGCTAGCTATAGAAGTTTTGGTGCTAAGTGTCGGATGGTTTTTGGGTGGAACGGTAGGTGTTGGAACTCTCATTTTTGCAATCTTTGTTGGCTACAGTGTTTCAGTTTGGCTAAATATTGTAAGAAAAATAAGTAGTTAAGAAACTACAACAACTTTTGTGCCAATTTTTGCAAAATCATAAAGATATTTTGCATTTGTTTTCTCTAAATGAGGACAGCCGCCCTTACCAATTGGTGTACCTAATTCTTCTGTACCGTGCCAGAGGTTTCCTTTGTAGGTACGAGGGATGTCATGAAAACCAATCCAAGCGCGATGACCTTTTGCGAACCTCACCATGTAATTAAAGGTGACCCGATACTCCAAATTGCTAGATTTTCTTGATTTTGAAGCAACTTGGTATCTTCCAACACCTGGCTTGTCAGCTCTGCCGGCAGTTGGAAAGTCCGCAACTAATGCACCATTTTGATCAATTAGCCAAACATGCTGCTCACCTAACGAATAAATAATTCTTTCGCCTTTACCTGACTTCATTGGAATTGGTTTAGCAGGTAGGTATGCGATAGCTTCAATTTCTTGCGCTGCCACTGGGCTATTTGTAAGGCTCACAATAAAAATGGCAGCCAAAGCACCACTGAACAGTTTTTTGATCATGACTTTGAACTTACTACATTAATTTTCGCCATAAAACAAACGCTCCATAACTCCACGTGCGCGTCGAGTCAATTTTCGATAATTTTCTAGCAGTTCCGCATGAGATGACTCACCTAGCGCAAAAGCCAAGGATTTTAGTTCACTAACTTGCGTGGGTATTTGGTCTGTTGCTTTATTTCTGGCTAACACTATTGCATTTCTAATCTGAGTTGCTCTTATCCAAGCGGATTTAAGAGTTTCGTAATCTGTCTCTGAAAGTAGTTGACACTCTTTAGCTGCTGCTAACGCCGCTAGGGTCGAAGTCTCTTGTAGTTTTTTAAATTTAGATCCATGCTGCATCTGCAAGAGTTGAATTACCCACTCCACATCACTCAGCCCACCTCTACCAAGTTTTAAATTTAGTGTCGCGTCAGCGCCTCGCGGTAGGCGTTCTGACTCCATGCGTGCTTTCAATCTACGCATTTCAACCAGGTGTTCTTGACTCAATCCCTCAACTGGATAACGAACCGCGTTAATCGCTTGCACAAACTTTCTACCAATTTCAAGGTTTCCGGCGATTGGGATGGCCCGCAGCAAAGCTTGCGCCTCCCAGGGGGATGACCATGTTTGGTAGTACGCCAAATAAGAATCCAGTGTGCGAACTAAGGGTCCGTTTTTTCCTTCTGGCCTTAAATCTGCATCAATTTCTAGTGCCGGATCATCGGAGGGGGCCATCAGTAAACTTCTTAATTTATTGGCTATATCTTGCGCCCACTTTTCAGCAGTTGCTAAATCTGAATTCTTTTTTGGCTCATGAATAAACATCACATCTGCATCACTGCCATAACCAAGTTCCATACCGCCAAATCGACCCATCGCGATCACACAAATATCTGTTGGGTTTTCACCATTGCGCTCTTTTTCAACTTCTTTAGTTGCAGCAGTCAAGGCAATTTCAATTGTGGTTTTAGTGACTAAAGATAGGTAACTCCCGACTTCCTCTACTGGTAGCAAACCCACTAAATCTGCGGTGGCGCATCGCAATAATTCACGCCTTCGCAGTGCCCGCGCCGCCAGCACGATCTCTTCACCTGATTCGTAGCGATTGATAATTGCGTTTTGTTCACTTAAAAATTGGTCGATAGCCCTAGGTTGCAATTCTTGATCTTCGGCAAACATTCCAATCGCGTCTGGCGCTTTAAATAACAACTCTGTTGCGTAGCGACTAGCACCTAACACGTGACTTAAACGCTCTGCTGCACTTGATTCATCTCTTAAAAGACGCAAATACCAAGGCGTGCTACCTAGTTGATCACTAATTTGTCTAAAGGCAAGCAACGCTGAATCTGGCTCGGGTGAGCGAGCAAACCAATCTAGCAAAATAGGTAACAGCGTTTTTTGAATTTGTGCTCTTCTTGATACACCACTGGTAAGTGATTGCAGATGTCTAAGTGCAGAATCCGGGTCAAGATAACCCAACGCTTCTAATCTTTCTCGCGCGGCAGCCGGAGTTAAGCGCGCGCTGGCTGCATCGAGTTTTACCACCGAATTAAGTAACGGACGATAAAACAACTTCTCATGGATGCGCCTGACATCGCGTTGATGTTTACGCCAAGTTTTCTCAAGCTCGGCCTCGCTTTCAACAAAGAAACCAAGACTTCTTCCTAGTGCTCTGAGTTCACTTTGTTTTTCTGGCATAACATGGGTGCGCTTTAATTGCTGCAATTGAATGCGATGTTCGAGTGTTCTTAAAAATTCGTATGAGTGACTGAAGTTTGCGCCATCATCGCGACCGATATATCCATAGGTGGCAAGTTGTGCCAAAGCTTCTAAGGTATTAGCGCTTCTAACCATTACGTCACTTCGCCCATGCACTAACTGCAAAAGTTGAACCGCAAATTCCACATCACGCAATCCGCCGCTTGAAAGTTTTAACTCCCGCTCCCCGACTTTATGATCAACATGTTGTTCTACGCGTCTGCGCATTTTCTGCACATCATTAACAAAGTTTTCACGCTCAGCGGCTTGCCATACCAGTGGTGCTATTTCACTCAAATATTTTTCACTTAATGCCTCACTGCCCGCCATATGACGGGCTTTCATCAAAGCTTGAAATTCCCAAGTTTCAGCCCATTTTTGGTAATAAGAAAGGTGTTGCTCAACAGTTCTAACAAGTGGCCCAGATTTACCCTCGGGGCGTAAAGCGGCATCTAATTGCCAAATCTCACCGTCTTGATCAACGCGCGAAATTAATTCAATCAAACCCAAAGCGATTTGCGTCCCTACTGCCAGCACCGCTGCTTCGTCAGCACCAGCTTTAGGCGCAACTACAAAAATTACATCAACATCAGATACATAATTTAATTCTCGCCCGCCGGCCTTACCCATCGCAAGCACTGAAAATTCACAGCTAGCAGCTTGACTAACCTCCCCAATTACTATCTGCAACGCTTTTTCAACAATAAAATCGGCAAGCAGCGAAAGGTCTGCTGAGATTTGTCCAAACTTCCAGTCGCTAACTAAATCTTTTGCCGCAATCGCCAGTAAGGCTCTTTTATTAGCTCTAACTAAATCTGCTCGAGATTTAATATTTGGCATTAACTCAGCTAATGCATTTTTATCAAGGGCTTTTGATATTGCAATCGGACTCAATAAAATTTTTGTGTCTAGTGGATTATTTATCAAATACTCTGCGAGTCCTGTTGAAGCACCTAACAGCACCAACAAGGTTTTTCTATTTGCTTCATTTTTTACTAATTCTGAAATTAGCTGTGGATCTGATTCAATTAGGCGAACAAAGTGCAGCAGCCCTCTATCTGGGTCTGCCACTTGACTTAAGTCATCAATTAAAGATTGTGTGACAAAGTCTGAAATCTCTTCAAATAATTTAATTGCCCGATTTGCATCTTGAAATCCCACTCGGGCGAGCTGCCCTAAAGATGGCGCAATTTTTTCATTCATTGTTACTTACGATAAGACTTAACGACTTCAGAAAACGCTGTACCTAGCGCACTCCAATTATCTTTCATATTTTGCCCAAAATTTTGATAATCATCCATCACTTGTTGATCGGTGATGCTTACCCCTTTACGCGCTGGATCGAGTGAATTTAGCCAGTCAGCCATAATTTTTTTATCAGTCTCGGGATGAAACTGCAAACCCCAAACTTTTTCACCGATTCGAAAAGCTTGAACACGGCAATCTTCACTAGTTGCAAGCAAAACAGCATCTTCAGGGAGTTCCACAATTGCATCCTGATGATATTGCGGAACCATCACCGGGATTCCAACATTTGAAACACCTGCTAAAACCTGATCTGTTTGCGCGTCTTCTAACAAAGTAACTGCGCATACTCCGATTTCAGCAATATCTGCTCTTTCAACTCTTCCGCCGTTAGCCTCCGCTAGTAACTGCCCACCTAGACAAACTCCCAAAGTTGGCACCTGCTCACTCGCGCAAATTCTTAATAATTTTTTGGTGTCAACTAACCAATCGCACTGGGCTTCATCGTGCACACCCATGGCCCCGCCCAGAACAATTACGCCAGAGTAATCAGTTAAATCATTTGGTAACTTTTCACCTAAATACGGCTTAAAAACCCGCACGTCAACTTCAGATTGGTTTAGCCACTCACCCAAATAGCCCAGTGGCGCATCATCTTCGTGCTGGATTACCAGCACCACTGGTCTGTTACTCACAAGACTGGAAGATACCTTTCTCGTTCCCATTGAGTTACTTGGCGTCGATAC
>CAZXCT010000032.1:0-13205 GCA_964639395.1 uncultured Bifidobacterium sp. | reverse complement strand
GACCGAAGGTTCGAAAGAGCCCGGATGGTCCATATGCGTTAGGGGTGAGACCCGGACACGACCACCGTCTAAATGACGCCGTGATCCGTTAACTCACAAGTAAATAGGTATTTCCTTTTTACTTCCCATATTTAATACGCAAAGGAATTTATGAGTGTTACAACAACTGCATATATTGGAGATTCGTTTCCGTACGGGCGAGTAACGTCCGACGAGGCCAAGTTGGCGGTGGCCAAAGCAAAGCCGGAGGCATTTTGGCTGGATGATGTCATTAGGCCTGAGGCTATGCCAGCTTTAGCAAAAGATATTTACGCAGATCTAGTGATCATTGGCGGCGGCTTTACTGGCGTTTGGACGGCATTACTGGCGCAGGAAGAAAAACCCGGGCGCAAAATAGTTTTACTTGAGGGTGAGCAAATCGGCGATGGCGCTGCTGGGCGAAATGGTGGTTTTATTTCTGCCTCAATTACGCATGGCTTTGTTAATGGCTACAAACGTTGGCCTGAAGAATTACCAAAATTAGTTCGAATGGGACATGAGAACTTAGCAGAAATTGAAGATTTTATAAACCGACATAAAATCGATTGTGATTTTCAGTGGTATGGCGAAATGAACGTTGCAATTAACGAAGATCACGCCCTAGAACTTTCTGAGATGGCGAATGATGCGTCCGAATATGGTGAGAACTTTAAATATTTAAATCAAAAAGAATTAAGCAAAATTATTAAAAGTCCGCTTTACAAAGGTGGCTTGTTTGATGAAGATGTGGCAATTGTTGATCCGGCACGGTTGGTTTGGGGATTGCGCCAGGTGGCGTTAGAGCGTGGAATTTCTATTTATGAAAATTCATGGGTTGACGATATCGATTACACAATTACAGGGGTAAAGGTTAAAACTTCACTCGGTTCAGTAAAAGCACCTAAAGCCATAGTCTCTACCGGTGCTGAAAAAAGTTTAATAAAAGAAGTTAACAAATATGTAGTTCCGGTGTACGACTATGCACTTATGACAGAGCCTTTAACTGAAGAACAATGGGAAGAAATTGGTTGGACTGAGCCAATAGGTTTTAGTGATGTATTTAATCAATTTCATTATTTTCGACCAACTGTTGAAGGACGAATACTTTGGGGCGGATATGACGCGGTTTATCATTACGGTGCTGAAGTAAATCCTGATTATGATTTTTCTGATGAATCATTTGCAATGTTGGCAGAACATTTTTACCGCACCTTTCCGTCATTAAGAGGTATCGGATTCACACATAAGTGGGGTGGCGCAATTGATACTTGCTCGCGATTTGCTCCATTTTGGGGAACAGCCTTCGGTGGACGCGTTGCCTATGTTGCAGGATTTACGGGATTGGGTGTTGGCTCATCAAGATTTGCTGCTAAAACCATGTTAGAGCTGCTTTACGATAAAAAAACTGAGCGCACAAAGTTAAAAATGGTCAAGACAAAACCATTTAGGTTTCCGCCCGAGCCATTTAGATTCATTGCAATTAATTTGACGCGATATTCGCTAGACCGAGCAGATAAGACTGGAAAGCGAAATCTATGGCTGAAATTGATAGACAAGTTGGGCTTTGGGTTTGACTCATAGTCCGCATCTAGACTATTAACCTAAACTTAGAAATCGAGGTCGCGATGTCAAAAGTAATTGGTCATTGGATCAACGGGCAAGAAGTGTCGACAGATAGTAAGTCAACGAAACCTGTTTTTAATCCTGCTACCGGCGAACAAGCTGCAGAAGTAGCAATGGCGAGCGTAAATGACGTTGAGTTGGCTGTGGCTGCTGCTGAGAAAGCGTTTGAGGATTGGCGTAATACTTCAATTGCAAAACGCACGCAAATTATCTTTAAGTTTAGAGAATTACTAGAAGCAAAAAAAAGTGAATTAGCCCAGATCATCACTGCTGAACACGGAAAAGTTTTATCTGACGCGATGGGCGAAATTACACGTGGGCAAGAAGTTGTTGAATTTGCTTGTGGAGTGGGTCATTTACTAAAGGGTTCACATACTGAATCTGCTTCAACTGATGTGGATGTTTATTCAATGCGCCAACCACTTGGCGTTGTGGCGGCAATAACTCCATTTAACTTTCCGGCGATGGTTCCGATGTGGTTTTTTCCGGTGGCGATCGCAGCGGGTAATTGCTTCATTTTGAAACCAAGTGAAAAAGATCCTTCTAGTGCAATTTGGTTAGCAAAATTATGGAAAGAAGCTGGACTACCTGATGGGGTGTTTAGTGTTATCAATGGTGACAAGGTAGCGGTTGACGCAATTTTAGAAAATAAAAAGATTAAATCTGTGTCATTTGTTGGTAGTACCAATATTGCTAAATATGTTTATGAAAACGGAACAAAAAATTCAAAGCGAGTACAGGCACTTGGTGGGGCAAAAAATCATATGGTGGTTTTGCCAGATGCGGATTTAGATTTAGCGGCTGATGCGGCTGTGAATGCTGGTTTTGGTAGCGCCGGTGAGCGTTGTATGGCAATCAGTGTGGTGGTGGCAGTTGAGCCAGTTGCAGATGAATTGATTGCAGGAATTACAAAGAGAATGAGTGGAATCAAAGTCGGAGACGGCACAAAAAGTTGTGATATGGGCCCCTTAGTAACTAAAGAACACCGCGACAAAGTTGCCAGCTATGTGGCTGCGGGGGTAAGCGCTGGTGCGAAATTAGTAGTTGACGGAAGAGAAGTAAATCCAGATGGGGCGGCCGGTGGTTATTGGCTGGGCCCAACATTATTTGATGATGTCAAAACAGATATGTCTATTTATACCGATGAAATATTTGGCCCTGTACTTTGCGTGGTACGGGTGTCAACTTATCAAGCCGCAGTCGATTTGATCAATAAACATCCTTACGGAAACGGCACCGCAATTTTTACTAATGATGGTGGAGCTGCTCGTAAGTTTCAAAACGAGATTGAAGTAGGAATGGTCGGAATCAATGTACCGATCCCAGTACCAGTGGCTTACTATTCGTTTGGTGGATGGAAGAGCTCACTATTCGGCGATCACCATGCACACGGCATGGAAGGAATAAACTTCTTTACCCGTGGAAAGGTTGTTACGCAGCGTTGGTTAGACCCTAGCCACGGTGGAATAAATCTTGGGTTTCCTCAAAACAATTAGGATTTAATAATGGCTCGCTATGGTGCAATGTATGGCCCAGATGTAACTTTTTTAGGAATAGAAAGTTGCGATCTAACTGATCCTAAAACTTATAAAAATGCTGATGCGGTGATTATTGGTGCCCCGTTTGATGGTGGGGCGAGCTACCGTTCGGGTGCACGTTTGGGCCCCAGCGCGATCAGAGTTGCCGACTATTTGCCGCACGATGCCTCTCGACCTCATTTGGCTTTGCGAGCTGATGGATTAAAAGAACTAAAGGTATTTGATGGTGGCGATGTTGAAATGTTTTCTGGCGATGCCGAAACATCTTGCAAAAACTTAGAAGCAGCAGTTACACAGGTAGCAAGTGAAAAAGTAGTGCCAATTATTTTGGGTGGCGATCACACTGTGACTTGGCCTGACGTAACAGGGGTGGCAAACGTTCATGGATTTGGCAAGGTCGCGGTTATTCATTTTGATGCCCACGCCGATACGGGGGATATAACTTTTGGATCTTTGATTGGCCATGGCCATCCGATGCGTCAATTAATTGAATCTGGGGCGGTTAAAGGTAATCGTTTTTGGCAGATTGGCTTACGGGGATATTGGCCTGATGAAAAAGTTTTGAAATGGATGAGCGAGCAGCAAATGCGCTCATATGAAATGAGTGAAATCGAGGCAAGAGGATTTAACACAGTAATTGACGAAGTAATCGGGGATAGTTTAAAAGATTGTGTTGGGTTTTTCTTATCAGTAGATATAGATGTGGTTGATCCGGCAGGTGCTCCGGGTACTGGAACCCCTGAGCCTGGCGGACTCACCTCACGGCAGTTATTAGATGCGGTGCGTAAGTTAGTTTCAACTTTGCCGTTGCTTGGAATGGATGTAGTAGAAGTTGCCCCGGCTTACGATCATTCAGACATAACAGCAATTTTGGCAAATCGAGTTGTACTTGAGGCGCTAAGTGCTTTAGCTGCTAAAAAGAAATATCCTAATGATCCAATGAAATTTAATGCACGACCACTTTTAGAGGACCGCTAGGCGTTAGCGGCTACCGCTTTTTCAATTACATCTAGCGCTTCGTTTAACAAATCTTCACCAATAACTAGTGGTGGTAAAAATCGTAAAACATTTGAGTAAGTACCGGCGGTTAGCACTAGTACCCCTTCTTGATGGGCAAATTTAGCAATTGCAGTTGTTTTAGTTGCATCAGGTTGATTTGTTTCAGGGTTAACAATTTCAATTGCGATCATGGCACCGCGTCCGCGCACTTGCGCAATTAATGGATATTGCTGCGCAAGATTAGTTAATCTCGGAATCATGATTTCTTCAATGCGCTGAGCTTTCAGCAGCAAATTCTCATCTTTCATAGTTTCAAATGCTCCTAAGGCTCCGGCTAAGGCAATTGGATTACCGCCGTAAGTGCCACCTAGTCCACCTGGGTGTACTGAGTCCATAATTTCGGCTCGACCAGTAATTGCCGCCACCGGTAAGCCACCACCAATTCCTTTAGCCATTGTGATCAAATCAGGAACCACGCCTTCGTGCTCTGAGGCAAACATCTTTCCGGTGCGACCGAAACCAGTTTGAACTTCATCAGCGATAAACACAATGGAGTTTTCTTTTGCAAAATCAGCTAACGCTTTAAAAAATCCTGGAGCCGGAACAATAAAACCACCTTCGCCTTGAATTGGTTCAATAACAATTGCGGCTACTTGGTCTGCTCCAACTTCTTTTTCAATACGTGAGATGGCAAGTTTGGCGGCATCACTTCCGCTTAATCCATCATGTAATGGATAAGAAGTAGGGACGCGATAGATCTCGCCGGCAAATGGTCCAAAACCTTTTTTGTATGGCATATTTTTTGCAGTCATTGCCATAGTTAAATTTGTACGACCGTGATAACCATGTTCAACTACTACGATGGCATCGCGTTTTGTGTAATACCGAGCAATCTTTACCGCATTTTCTAATGCTTCTGCACCAGAATTAAATAGTGCAGACTTTTTAGCGTGGGTACCAGGAGTCAATTCAGCTAAACGTTCACAAACTTCAACATAACTTTCATACGGCGTGATCATGAAGCAGGTGTGGGTAAAAGCGTCAACCGCTTTTTTAACTCTTTCAACAACTTTTGGTGCGCTGTTTCCGACGCTAGTGACAGCGATTCCAGAGGCAAGATCTATAAAGGAGTTTCCGTCAACGTCAACTAAGATTCCGCCCCCAGCATGTGAGGTAAAAATAGGCATCAAGCTTGAAACACCAGCACTTACCACCTTGTTTCGGCGCTCGGCCAAAACTTGCGATTGCGGGCCGGGTAAAGCAGTGGAAATATTTCGTTTTTGGGGGACGTTTGTTCCACCAAGCGGCGAATTGCTCATTAGGACTCCTTTTTGCCTACTGACAGATTAGACCGAAGCGACACTTGCCACAATTGAAAGGTAGAGAGTTTTGAGGAGAATTAAAACACCATGAGTTTGCTGGGTATTTTGTTCTTATTTGTTGGAATTCTCATTTCTATTGCGCTTCACGAAGTCGGGCATATGGTTCCGGCGAAAAGGTTTGGGGTCAAGGTAACGCAATACATGGTGGGCTTTGGCCCGACCTTGTGGTCAAAATTTAAGGGTGACACCGAGTACGGCGTGAAAGCCATACCGCTTGGTGGATATATCCGAATGATTGGAATGATTCCACCTGCCCGCAAACCAGCGCGAAAGCAAACCCGCTTTACTCAGATTGCGCAAGAAGCCAGAGAGCAGAGTTTATCTGAGATTACGCCCGGGGATGAAGCTCGCGTATTTTATAAATTAACAACTCCAAAAAAATTAGTTGTCATGACGGGCGGTCCGCTCATGAATTTATTTTTAGCATTCTTAATTTTTACAGTTGCCTTTGTGGGATTTGGGGTACCTGCCGCAACAAACCAAATTAAAACGGTAGTTGCTTGTTTACCAAATGAGATAAATTTAAGTGGAGAATGTGAAACTAATGCCACGGCGTCACCGGCAATTTTAGCTGGTTTAAAAGATGGTGACATTATTAAATCAATCAACTCAATTGAAGTATCTAATTGGGGTGAGGTAGGTGAAGCCATTGCCTCAGCTGATACTGAAGATTTTGCATTAACACCAATCGTAATTCAGCGTGACGGTCAAGAAATTTCTTTACGCGCTGAAATAGTTTCTGTGATACGCCCCGCAACCCAGGGTGTGGCGGAATCACAATCGCCCTATTTGGGTGTTTCACCGGTTGTAAAACTGCAAAGAGAAAGTTTTGATGAAGTATTTACAGTGATGTGGGAGATAACAACTGCTACTGGCGCGGCAATTATAAGTTTGCCGCAACGCGTAGGGGATTTATTTGCCGCAGCATTTTTAGGTGAACCGAGAGATCCTGAAGGATTAGTTGGGGTAATAGGTGTAACAAGGGTAGGTGGTGAAATTGCGGCAGCAGATTTGCCAGGTTCGTGGCGATTCGTTCAGCTATTACTACTACTTGGGGCGATGAACATGGCGCTATTTCTTTTCAACATGATTCCACTTTTACCTTTAGATGGTGGACATGTCGCGGGTGCCTTGTACGAAGGAGCACGTCGACAGCTTGCCAAATTAAGAGGAAAGTCCGATCCGGGGCCAGCCGATGTGGCAAAGATGTTGCCTATTGCGTACTCAATGGCATCGGTACTAATTGTGCTGGCACTACTTTTGATTTATGTTGACTTGGTAAATCCAATTCGACTTGGGTTATAAACCCCAAAATAGGCGATTTGTATGACCACACGACATAATTAACTCATGACTGCCATCAACTTAGGACTACCGGTAAGTGCACCCCCGACTGTTTCACCTCGTCGAAAAAGTAGAAAAATAAAACTCAATCATCCAACCAATCCGGTAGAAATTGGCGGGGATGCTCCAATTTCAGTTCAGTCAATGTGCACCACCTTGACAGCAGACATCAATTCAACTTTGCAACAAATCGCAGAATTAACAGCTTCGGGATGCCAAGTAGTACGAGTGGCTGTTCCGAGTCAAGATGATGCAGATGCTTTAGCAGCAATCGCCAGAAAATCTCCGATACCAGTAATTGCGGATATTCATTTTCAACCTAAATATGTTTTTGCGGCAATAGATGCGGGCTGTGCTGGGGTAAGAGTAAATCCTGGAAACATTAAACAGTTTGATGACCGGGTGGGCGAGATAGCAAAGGCGGCAAGAGAATCTGCTACCCCAATTCGAATCGGCGTTAATGCTGGCTCATTAGATAAAAGATTATTAGAAAAATATGGCAAAGCCACCCCAGAAGCGTTGGTTGAGTCTGCGCTATGGGAAGCCTCATTATTTGAAGAGCATGACTTTTTTGATTTTAAAATTTCGGTAAAGCACAACGATCCAGTAGTAATGATCAAGGCTTACACCTTGTTAGCAGAAAAGTGTGACTATCCATTGCACTTAGGAGTAACAGAGGCAGGTCCAGCTTTTCAAGGGACTATCAAATCTGCCACCGCATTTGGTGCGCTACTTTCACAAGGAATCGGCGACACGATTAGAGTCTCGCTTTCTGCACCGCCGGTTGAAGAAGTAAAAGTTGGGATCGCGATCTTAGAAGCACTTAATTTAAAGCAACGTGGGTTTGAAATTGTTTCTTGTCCTTCTTGCGGAAGAGCCCAAGTGGATGTTTACACCTTGGCAGAACAAGTAACTGAAGCCTTGAAAGATTTCACTGTTCCCTTAAGAGTTGCCGTGATGGGTTGTGTAGTTAATGGCCCCGGAGAAGCCAGAGAAGCAGATATTGGGGTGGCATCTGGAAACGGTAAGGGTCAAATTTTTGTTAAGGGTGAAGTTATTAAAACAGTTCCAGAGTCTGAAATTGTTGCAGTCTTGCTAGAAGAAGCAAATCGAATTGCCGCCAGCATGAGTGATCAAGGTGCTGGTGAACCCACCGTTACGGTGAAATAAAAAATTGCCAACACTCGATGGCAATGTCCGCGAGATGCGACGCGGTGACATTGAACAAGTAACGGCATTAATTAATCGAGATCCGATTTCACATTCATTTTTAGCAAGTCGCTTAATTGAGATGCAACGCGAACCCTTTAATAATCAAGAAGAAATTTTTGTTTATGAGGCAGAAGGTTTAATTGAATCTGCGCTTTATCACGGCGCTAATACGGTACCGATTGAAACAAATCCTCAATCGCAAGCCGCATTCGCTTGGACCCTTATTGATTTAGAGCGAAGATCTTCGTCATTAGTGGGCCCCGTAAACGAAGTTTTGGGATTATGGAAATTATTAAAACCGTTTTGGGGGATTGCGCGAGATATTAGAGCCAATCAGCCGGTATTAAATACAGATCAACCGCCGCTCTTAGCGCCTGATCCTTTGGTGAGGCGAACTTTGCCAAGAGAAATTGACATGCTAATTCCGGCTTGTGTCTCTATGTTCACAGAAGAGGTTGGTGTTTCGCCGGTGTCGGGCGGCGGACTAAACGCTTATCGAATGAGAATTGCACAAATGATTGCCAATGGTAGATCTTTGGTAAGAATCGATCGTGGTGAAGTTGTATTTAAAGCAGAGGTTGGGATTGTTACAGACTTAGTATGCCAAATTCAAGGGGTTTGGGTACCGCCGCAATATCGAGGACGCGGATATGCAAAAGCTGGCATGGCTGCTGTTGTTAATTATGCCCGAACAAATTTTGCCCCAAATGTTTCTTTGTATGTCAACGATTTCAATGAAAGGGCTCGGGCTATTTATAAAAAGGTAGGTTTTGTACAACATTCCACCTTTGCCACAGTGCTGTTTTAACGACAATTCCCAGTAGGCTTGTCTTACAAAGTTTTTAGGAGATTTTCATGTTGGTGCGGATGAGTGAATTATTTCTACGCACACTGCGTGATGATCCAGCCGATGCAGAAGTACCCAGTCACAAGTTATTAGTACGCGGTGGCTATGTAAGAAGAGTTGCGCCGGGGGTGTTTAGCTGGCTTCCATTGGGCTGGATGGTTTATCGAAATGTCGAAAATATTGTTCGAAATCAAATGAACAAGGCAGGATTTCAAGAAGTGCACTTTCCGGCACTTTTACCAAAAGAGCCGTATGAAGCGACAAATCGTTGGAATGATTATGGGCCAAACCTTTTTAGATTGCAGGACCGACGTGGGGTGGACTATCTTTTAGGTCCAACTCATGAAGAGATGTTCACCTTATTGGTGAAAGATTTGTATTCATCGTATAAAGATCTTCCGTTAGTGATTTATCAAATTCAAACAAAATATCGAGATGAAGCACGCCCCCGCGCTGGGATTTTGCGCGGAAGAGAATTTGTTATGAAGGACGCTTACTCATTTGATTTAACGGATGAGGGGTTGCAGGTCTCATATCAAAAACATCGCGACGCTTATATAGACACTTTCAAAGAGTTGGGATTGGATTATTTAATTGTTTCTGCGATGAGTGGGGCAATGGGTGGATCTAAAAGCGAAGAGTTTTTAGCGCCGACTGAGACTGGTGAAGACACTTTTGTTAAGTGCGAATCGTGTGATTTTGCGGCAAATGTTGAGGCAATGACAACACCAAAAATACCTGAGATTGAAATTAAAAATCAACCAGCGGCACATGTTGAAGACACACCTGACACACCCACGATCGAATCGCTGGTGAATGTAGCAAATACTCATCCAAATACTAAGCGGCAAGATCGCCCTTGGACTGCTGCTGAAACTTTAAAAAATGTAGTTTTAATGTTGCAACATCCTGACGGAACGCAAGAAGCATTAATTGTGGGTGTGCCAGGTGATCGTGAAGTTGACTTACGAAGAATTGAAGCCGCTCTCTCACCGGCGTTAGTGCGTGTGTTTGAAGAAGAAGATTTCAAAAAGTATCCCGCGCTAGTAAAGGGTTATATCGGGCCAGAAGTCTTGGGCAAATCTTCACCGAGTGCAATTACCTACTTAGTTGATCCACGGGTAGTTAAGGGCTCAAGTTGGATTACTGGAGCAAATAAGCCCGGTAAACATGTTTTTGATTTGGTTTGCGATAGAGACTTTACGCCCGATGGGTTCATTGAAGCAGTTGATATTAGACCTGGTGATCTTTGTCCAAATTGTTTAAGCCCAATCAAAATTGCTCGCGGCATTGAAATTGGACACATATTTCAATTAGGTAGAAAATACGCACAAGCTTTAGAGCTAACCGTGTTAGATGAAAACGGTAAATCTCAAGTCGTCACGATGGGTTCTTATGGAATCGGAGTTTCACGTGCTGTTGCGGCGATTGTTGAACAACACTTCGACGACAAAGGAATAACGTGGCCGATTAGTGTGGCTCCGGCGCAAGTGCATTTGATTGCCACAGGTAAAGAAGATTCTATTTTTGAATTTGCAGATTTATTAGCACAAGAATTAACTAACAATAATCTGAGTGTCATTTACGACGACCGTCGAGGTGTTTCACCTGGAGTAAAATTTAATGATTCTGAACTTTTAGGAATGCCAGTAATTGTGGTAGTTGGTAAAAAATTAACTGAAGGGCTAGTTGAAGTAAAAAATCGTAAAAATGGACAAGTTGAAGAAATCGCAAAAGTTATTGCAACTGAATCAATAGTTAAATTTGTTAATCAGTTGCGCCAGGAAATGATTTAACTTTTTTAATCCAACTGTAGTAACGCTGGCTGGCTGCTAGCGATTTTTCAAATGCACCAATGCGTGCAGCGGCAACACTTACCCCAGCCAACTGGGCATAAATGCCAGCTAGGCGGTCTTCTATGTAGGCGGCTAATTCTTTGGCGCTTTGCGAATTATTGACGCTAAATGGCAAATCATAATTTGGTAACGGTCGCGGCGGAGTTTGATTTAATGCCCGTAATGCTAAGCGTGCTTCATCTCGCGCATTTCTGTGTAAATTAAAGGTGCGTAACCCGGTTGGATAATCACTTTCATTTAAAAAAGCAAGTAAAAAACCGTAAGCCCAAATTGCCGCGTTTTCACCCGCAACTACATTTGTTAATTGCTTAAACTTTTCTTCAGCCACTTGACACCGCCGGTGCTGCTGGCGCTTGCGCTACTAGCAACATTAAATCTGCTAATTGATTAACAATTTGGGTGTCACTGCTGGCAATCTGCGTAAACAAAGTGACAATAGTAGGGTCAGTAATTTTATTTAAATTATTTTTTAATATGTTGATGCTTCTTGCGTGCTTTATTCTTAGATCCGCTAACTCTGAAAAATTACTTGACCCTACTTCACTATTAAATAAAGCAGTATTGGCTAATTCTTCTGTTGAAAAAATATTCAAGTGATTTACTTGGTGTGAGCGAATTTCGCGTAGTTCATTCTCAAACTTACTCATGCGAACAATTGCCTTGTCCACAGTTGCGATGAGGTCAGATTTGAGGTTAATGATGAATTCGTTCCAATTTTCACTCTCTGGCGCAGATGGGTTTCCGATAGGATTTGCTGACTGGGTGGGCGAGAGAGAATCCACACTCGAAGTGCATGAAACTATCGACACAGCAAGCGCTGATAGCAAAACCTTACGCCGGTCAATCTGCACTACTCACCCTTCTATTTCCAAAATCCCTTTATAGGCAGTACCCTAGAGATACAACTGCTTTACCCAACCGAACACTGCCAGAACGCGAGGAGTTTTCTCATGAGCTCAAATGATCGCGTCAAAGAAATTGTTAGTCCAATTTTAGACTCGCGCGCTATTTACTTAGAAGAAGTGGCTATTAAGCCGGCTGGTAGAAGGTCAATCGTTCAGATATTGATCGATAAAGAGGGTGGGCTGGATCTTGATTTGGTGGCAGCGGTTTCGCGAGAAATCTCAGACGCACTCGACCAAACTGATGCGCTGGGTAATAACCCCTACACCTTAGATGTGGGATCGCCAGGTATTGATCGACCCTTAACGCTACCGCGGCATTGGCAGCGCAATAAAAATCGACTAGTGCAGATTGAAACCTCGCAAGATGAAATAGTGGTAGACCGAATTATGGAAAGTGACGAAGTCGCAGTAACTTTAAAAGAAACAGGCAAAGTAATCAGTTTTAAAGATATTAAGCGCGCACAAGTGCAAATTGAATTTAACAGGGCGGATTAAAAATGGATATAGATGTAAGCGCGCTAAAGAACTTGGTATTAGAAAAAGAATTATCTTGGGATCACGTCGTTAAATCTATTGAGCAAGCTCTCTTGGTTGCTTACAAACATACTCCTGGCGCTAAAGAGCACGCCCGGGTTGAACTAGATCGAATCACCGGACACGTAGTGGTGTTTGCCCAAGAATTCAACGAAGCGGGTGAAGTAACTTCAGAAGTTGATGACACTCCAAAAGGTTTTGGCCGAGTTGCTGCCGCCACTGCAAAGCAAGTTTTGGTGTCACGTTTGCGCGAAGCAAAAGATGACAAAGCCTTTGTAGAATTTAGCGCCAAAGAGGGCGACATAATTTCAGGTGTTATCCAACAAAGTCAAGATCCAGAAAACATCCGGGTAAAAATTGCTGACAACCTAGAGGGCTATATTCCGATCGCAGAACAAGTGCCAACTGAAGAATATGTTCATGGCTCTAGATTAAAAGTTGTTGTGGTTACCACCCGCAAAGGATTACGTGGCCCAATTGTCACACTTTCACGCACACATCCATTATTAGTTAAGGGTTTATTTGCTATGGAAGCACCAGAAGTTTCACAAGGAGTGATTGAAATTTTGGCAGTTGCACGAGAAGCCGGACATCGCACCAAGATTGCAGTTTTAAGCAAAGACCCACAAGTCAGCGCTAAGGGTGGTTGCATTGGCCCCATGGGTCAGCGAGTTCGAAATGTTATGGCAGAACTTGGTGGCGAAAAAATTGACATCATTGATTTTGATGAAGATCCTGCAAAATTTATCACCAATGCGCTATCACCCGCAAAGGTATCAAGCTGTCAAGTGTTAGATCTTGAAGCAAAGACTGCTCGCGTGATTGTGCCCGATTATCAACTTTCGTTAGCGATTGGTCGCGAAGGGCAAAATGCTCGCCTTGCTGCGAGATTAACTGGGTGGAAGATTGATATTCAGTCAGATTCGAGTAATAGCGATTTATGATTT
>CAZXCT010000031.1:0-13459 GCA_964639395.1 uncultured Bifidobacterium sp. | reverse complement strand
GGTGACCTCTTCCTTATCAGGGAAGCGCTCTAACCATCTGAGCTATAGGCCCAATATTGGAAACCTAAGGTTACCTAATAAGTATTTCACAGCCTTGACGAGGTAAGTGGGGTCAGTGAAATTACTATCAATTTGCCAGCAGCGCGAAATTTTAATCTTGTAACCAAAGCCAATGCTTTTAAAATTGCGTGAATCCTTACGGTAAAAGCCAGGTGAGCGAGTAGCCGCGCTAAAAACCAATTTTCTTCTTTTGCGAGCTGTGCGGCTGTTTTATGGCAACGTAGTTCTTCATAAAATCTTCCAGAATCTAACGCGTACAAACTCGAAGCACTTTCTGAATGTCGGCGATAGGCAAATTCGCTAGCCGCAATATGAAATATGCGATACTTTTTTGATACTAATCGAACAAATATATCTAGATCCATTGCGGTATGAAAATCATTGTTAAATTTTTCTCTTTTTATTATCTCGGTATTCCAAAGAGTTGAAGGAAAATACAGCCAATCCCCTATGAGTAATCTGTTAAAAAAATTTTTGTTTTGATACTGATAGGAGCCAAGCTTTTTAGGTTTAATTAGTGATTTTATTAAGTCTGCTAGCGGGTGGATTTTTTTACCATATTTATCTATCACGATGCAGTTAGACGTGATGGCGGCAAAGTCGTGATCAATATTAGTTAAGTATTGTGAAATGTCGCCCGTAATCAAATCATCTGAACCGCACAGCAGCGTATAAACACCGGTGCTTATTTCTATCGCTTTATTGAAGTTTCCACCGATACCCAACCTACTGGGATTTATTTGATAATCAACTCGGCCAAGAAAGTCCGAAACAACCTCGCGCACATTATTGCTTTCGCTCGGGTCCTCCAAAACCGTAATAGGGACATTTGCCGCAAGCTTTCTGGTTGCGCTTAATAGGGTTTCTTTTAAATAAGGACTTTGCCCATATGCGGGAATCACTACGTGAAGAAGTGGTTTATTCACAATAAACTAATGTTACTTTCAGGGGGCGGTTTGAACTCAACTAGTAAACCTTTAGTGATTATTCCGGCCTTTAATGAAGCGGCAGTAATTGAAAAAACCTTATTAGAACTAGCGAATTATAAAGACTTTGATTACCTGGTGGTCGATGACGGAAGCACTGATAACACTAAAGAAATTTTAAAGTCATTAAATATCAAATATCTCACTCTGCCATTTAACTTAGGCGTTGGAGTTGCGATGCGTGCGGGGTTTAAGTACGCGTTAGCTAATGGCTATCAGGCGGCAGTGCAATTTGATGCTGATTTACAACATAATCCTGAATTTATTTCTCAATTAGTTTCAGAACTTAATAAATTTGATGTAGTTGTCGGATCTAGATTTGCTAATCAAAATAAATATAAAGTTTCGCGGATGCGCGCAGTTGCGATGAAGTTACTGCGAATTGCTGTCTCAAGACATACTGGTGCAGTGCTAACTGACGTCACCAGTGGTTTTAGGTCGGCTGGCCCAAAAGCAATTTCACTTTTTGCAGAGCACTACCCGTCAGAATATTTGGCAGATACTGTTGAGTCGCTGATGCTAGCTGCAGATCACAATCTCAAAATTGCAGAAATCCCAGTCTCAATGCAACCCAGGCAAGGCGGGCAGCCAAGTCAGAATTTAATTAGGTCTGCTTTTTACTTAGGTAGAAGTGTTTTGGTGTTAATTGCCTCATTAGGTATAAGAAAAGGGTAGATTTTTGTTATGACTTGGATATTTGGATTAGTAGCGGTTGTTTTATTGGTTTTTTTAGTTTTATTAAATATTAGAAAAGGAAGACTAAAAGAAAAGTATGCTGTGTTATGGCTAATCGTTTCAGTGCTTAGTATTTTTGCGATTGCAATACCACAGTTTATTCCATTCTTAGCAAAAAATCTAGGCTTTACCTTGCCTGCTAACTTTTTATTTGTAGTAACAGTTGGCACTGCGCTATTTTTAACTTTCTTACTTTCAACAGATATTTCAAAAAAACAAAAACAATTAGAAGATTTAGCAGCTGAAATCGCTCTTTTAAAACAAAAGTTTCATAATAAATAATTTATGACTTTGATTCTGGCGCATCGAGGGGCTAGTGGATATCAACCAGAAATGACGCAGGCGGCTTATCAATTGGGGCTCTCGCAAGGTGCTGACGGAGTAGAGGTAGACGTTCGCCTAACAAAAGACGGTGAGCTAGTTGCGATTCATGATCGAAACACTAAGCGGGTTAGCAATGGTGCTTTAAATATTTCTGCATCAACGTTAAATGAATTAAAAGCCTTAAATTTTTATGGAGAGAATAAACAAGCTGGTAACTTTTCTATTTTTAAGCTAGCAGATTTAATTGAATTGTGTTTAGCAGAGAATCGCGATTTAGTTTTGGCAATAGAAACTAAACACCCCTCAATTAATAGTTTTATACTAGAAAAACGTGTTGCAAAATTATTAAAAAATTTTAATATTCAAAACGGTAAAATCGCAGATTTACAAATTATTTTGATGAGTTTTAACTGGTTTGCCGTAAGGGCTTTTAAAAGATTAATGCCTGGGGTGCCGCGAGTTTTATTAGTTGAACATAACTATCCATTTTTGGGATTACTAACCGCCAGCGCCACCGCTGAATATATCGGCCCAGGAATCGAATTATTGAATAAAAATCCGAGATTAATTGAAGTATGGCGAAAGCGCAGCAAAAAAATATTTGTCTGGACGGTTGATCAGCCGAAAGATGTAGAGTGGTGCTTGAAAAAAGGGGTAGAAATTTTTGTGTCAAACTTTCCGGATCGAGCTTTAAAGTTAAGGCGAGAATTTGGCTAACATAAATTCGCCCAACGTACTTGTGATAACACCTGATCGACTAGGTAAAACCATGGCAGGGCCAGCAATTAGGGCCGCCGCGATTGCGCAAGAGTTGGCAGCACAAAACCCTACTTGTTTATTAAGTTTGAATGAGGCAAGTGAAATCATCGCTTCTGACGCCATTGTTGCGGTTAGCGATCACAAAAAATGGGTTAAATGGGCAGACATCGTTATTTATCAAGGGATTGTTTTAGAACATTTTCGTGTTTTAAGAAAGCGAAAAAAATTTTTAGTCGCCGATATGTACGACCCGCTACATATTGAATATCTAGGCTCTGCCGTAAACACCAGCATGTATGTAAGAAGGGCTGTCTTGAGTGTCACAGCGGCTTCAATTGGCTTGCAATTGAGAGTGAGTGATCTTGTTTTAGCAGCATCAAACGAACAAAAAGATCTATGGCTTTCACACATGGCGGCTTGGAATGTTATTGACCCGGCGGAGTATGACCGAGATCCTGAATTAACAAGTCATATTTCAATTGTTCCTTTTGGGATTTCTAATCAAGAACCAGTTGCAAAACAGAATCCTTATTTAACAAATTTTTCTGCGATTAGTGAATCTGATCCAATTTTGTTATGGGGAGGTGGAATTTACGATTGGTTTGATCCGCTAACTTTAATTAAAGCAGTAGCGATTGCCAAAAATAAAGTGGCGAATTTGAGATTAGTTTTTATGGGGGGCAAGCACCCAAATCCTGATGTCCCTCAAAATAAGATTGTAAATAAAGCACACACGCTGGCTGAAAATCTTAATTTATTAAATACAAATGTTTTTTTTAATGACAGCTGGGTTGATTACAATCAGCGTGCTGACTATTTAAAGCATGCGACAATTGGGGTTAGTATCCATACCAAGTCTTTAGAAACTCAATTTAGTTTTAGGACTAGAAATCTAGATTACTTATGGGCAGGTTTACCAATTATCACAACTGAAGGTGATTTTTTTGCAAGATTAGTTAAAGATAAATCGTTGGGTCGGGTTGTTGCACAATTAGACGAAAATGCTTTAGCCGCCGCAATCGTAGATTTATTGCAACCTAGTGAATTACAACTGGCTACAAAAAATGCCTTAGCGGCTCGAGAAGAATTTAGGTGGAGTGCTGTTACCGAGCCATTAAAAGCATATTGTCAGGCGCCGTACCGAACTAAAAAAAATCCCTTGGCGCTAAAACGACAACCCCGAAAGACGCCGATTTATTACTACAAAAGGTTTGGAGAGATACTGCGTGAAGAAGGTTTAGGTGGAATACTTCGTAAATCAGCCAAAAAACTACATTTGCCTGGATCTAAATACTGGTAGTTAGAATTGAATTATGGAAAACCTAGAGGCTAAACCGGTTGATGCACTATTACCTGGACGTTTGGGTTTAGTGGTGCGGTTAGTCGCGCAGCCAGGTGGTCGCTTAGCTTTATTGGATGCAGTAAATCGCTATGCCGACAATTTAGAAGATGAGCCAGGCACCGAAGCTTTTGTGGTTTCGTTAGATCCAGAAGATAAAGATGTGGCTTGGTTAATTGAATGGTTTTCTAATCAAACTGCTTTTGAGGACCATAGAAAAGCAAAAGGTTTTGAAGAGTTAATGAAAGAACTACCTAGTTTATTAAGTCAGCCACCAGGGATTTTGCGTATTGATCCATTACGAATGTTTGTACAGCGTGATGTTATTGACGGAGCGTTTTAAATATCGTCGCTGAAGGTAACTTCAAAACCACCAATAAATTCTGCAAAAACATTATAAATAATTGCAAATAAACCAGAGATTAGTGTCCAAACGACTACTTGAATCAATGTAACTAAAATCCCTAAAGTTAATACCCGCGAGAATGACAATGCCCCTGCGATATTAAACCCGGTACCAAATACATCAGCAATTAATCCAGTTGCCGCAGTTAATGAGCCACTTGTATTTAAAACAAACCAAACAAAAATCAAGGCAAATAATAAAGCTATGCCAAAGACCATCGAAAGCACGAATGAAGTTTTAATCGTTGAAAGTGGGTCTATATAAGAAATTCTTAACCTAACTCGCTTGACTGAAACTTTATTAGCGTTGTTAGCTTTCGGTTTGAGGTTCGACATAGTTAATCAACCGCCTTTGCCACCGCAACAACTTTTTCGTTTTTGGCTAACCGCATCATTGAAACACCCATTGTATCGCGGCCAGTTGCTCTAATTTCTGAGACAGCTGTTCTAATAACAACACCACTTGAAGATATTGCAAAAACTTCGTCGGCTTCTTTTGCAACAAACGCCCCCACTAATGTTCCGCGTTGGTCGCTTAATCTCATAGCCAAAACACCTTGGGTGCCTCGTCCTTTAGTGCTCCACTCTTTTACTGCGGTGCGCTTAGCAAATCCTGCATCAGTTGCGGTGACTAAAAATGATTTTGGCTCAACTACATCAAGGCTTAAAAGTTGATCTTCTTTAGTTTTGAACTTCATTCCGATCACTCCGCCCGCCACTCGGCCCATCGGACGCAAAGTTTTATCATCTGCGGCAAATCTGACAGAAAATCCTTTACGGCTAACAAGTAATAAATCATCTTTGCTTGAGACCAAAGCAGCACCAATTAGTTGATCGTTAGGTCGCAGCTTCATCGCGATCACTCCGCCCGCTCTTGGGGAATCGTATTCAAGGAGTGAGGTTTTTTTGACACTTCCTTTTGCACTAGCTAAAACTAGATAAGGCGCTTGGTGATAATCCTTAATTGACAAAACTTGCGCGATTTTTTCATCTGGTTGAAAAGCTAAAAGATTTGCCACATGTTGTCCACGCGCATCGCGGCCCTTTTCTGGTAATTCGTGAACTTTACTGCGATAAACCCGGCCTTGATCTGTAAAAAATAACAGCCAATTGTGAGTTGACGCTACAAACAAATGTTGAATGACATCGTCTTCGCGTAAAGCGGCTCCTTTTACGCCTTTGCCGCCACGTTTTTGACTTCGATAAAGATCTACCTTGGTTCTTTTTATGTAACCACCACGGCTGATGGTAATTGCTACATCTTCGTTCTCTATAAAGTCTTCTGCAGATTTTTCATCTTCCGCGGCGACGATTTTACTTCTGCGCTCGTCTGCGTACTTTTCTACGATGTGATTTAGTTCTTCTTTGATAATATCGCGTTGTCTAATTGGTTTATTTAAAATGTCTTCATAGTCTTTAATGGCAGTAGTTAACTCTGCATGTTCTTCAATTATTTTTTGTCTTTCGAGTGCAGCTAAGCGCCTTAATTGCATATCTAAAATTGCAACAGCTTGGATATCATCGATTTTTAACAGTTTTATTAATCCTGATTTAGCATCGTCTACCGTTTTTGATTTTCTTATTAAAGCTATTACCTTGTCTAAATCGTCTAGCGCTTTTAGTAAGGCTGTGAGAATATGGGCACGCTTTTGTGCTTCGTTTAATCTAAATTTTGTTCTTCTAACGATAACTTCGATTTGATGGTTGATCCAATTGTTAATAAACGCATCAATGCTTAGGGTTTTAGGAACATTATCTACCAGTGCCAACATGTTGGCGCCGAATGTTTCTTGTAGTTGCGTGTGTTTATATAAATTATTTAAAACAACTTTTGCCACTGCGTCTTTTTTTAATATTAAGACAATTCGCATACCAGTTCGAGAAGAAGAATCATCTCGTAAATCAACAATTCCGGTGATCTTTCCGCTGTCTACTAATTCTGCAATTTTTAACTTTAAGTTATCTGGGTTTACTTGATAAGGAAGTTCGGTTATTACTAAGTTGGGTCGTTGTTTTGAATCTTCTTGTATCTCAACTACTGCCCGCATAGTTATTGAGCCGCGACCGGTGCGATAAGCATCTTGAATACCTTGTCGGCCGACAATGATTCCACCGGTTGGAAAGTCTGGGCCAGGAATGCGTTTAGTTAATTCAGCAAATAATTCTTCTTTGCTGGCGGTGGGATTTTCTAAAGACCAGGTAATGCCAGCGGCAACTTCGCGCAAATTGTGTGGCGGGATGTTGGTGGCCATTCCCACTGCGATACCACTTGAGCCATTAACTAATAAATTTGGAAACCGGCTTGGTAAAACGGTTGGCTCTTGAGTGCGTCCGTCATAGTTAGGAACAAAATCAATTGTGTCTTCATCTATATCTCTAACCATTTCGATAGAAATTGGCGACATTTTTGATTCGGTGTAACGCATGGCGGCGGCGCCATCGTTTCCGGGTGAGCCGAAGTTTCCTTGACCATCAACTAAGGGGTATCGCATTAGCCATGGCTGCGCTAAACGAACCAAGGTGTCATAGATCGCGCTATCGCCATGCGGGTGATAGTTACCCATCACGTCACCCACGATGCGAGCTGATTTGGAATAGCCGCGGTCTGGTCGGTAACCACCGTCGTACATCGCATAAAGCACTCTGCGGTGAACTGGCTTTAATCCATCTCGCACATCAGGCAAAGCGCGCCCCACAATTACGCTCATCGCGTAGTCGAGATAAGACCTAGATAACTCAGTTCTTAAATCAACTGGGTCGATCCGGCCGTGGTTATAGGTTGAGGTTGCTGGCATTTAAGTCCTAGATATCCAAAAATCTAACGTCGCGTGCATTGTGCTGAATAAAATTTCTTCTGCTTTCTACGTCTTCGCCCATCAAAACACTAAAGAGTTCATCTGCTGCGGCAGCGTCATCTAGCGTTACTTGCAACAAAATTCTTGTTTCAGGGTTCATAGTGGTTTCCCAAAGTTCATCTGGGTTCATCTCACCCAAGCCTTTATACCTTTGAATAGATTCTTCTTTAGGAAGCTTCTTGCCGTTTTTTATTCCAAGCTCAATGATGGCTTCTTTTTCTCTATCTGAATATGCATAGTCGGGCGCTTCTCTACTCCACTTAATTTTGTATAACGGTGGTTGCGCTAAATAGACATGACCTAAATCAATAAGTGGTTTCATAAATCTGAACAACAAAGTTAAAAGGAGTGTTCGGATATGTTGACCATCAACATCAGCATCTGCCATTAGAACTAATTTGTGATAGCGAAGTTTGTTTGAATCAAATTCATCTTGGATTCCGGTGCCAAGTGCCGAAATTAGCGCCTGCACTTCTGAATTTGCTAAAACTTTATCTAGTCGCGCCTTTTCAACATTTAAAATCTTTCCTCTGATTGGCAAGATAGCTTGAGATTTTGGATCTCTACCGTTCTTGGCAGAGCCCCCCGCAGAGTCGCCCTCAACGATGTAGAGCTCACATTCCGCTGGGTTGGTACTTTGGCAATCGCTAAGTTTGCCAGGTAGTCCGGATGATCCAAGTAAACCTTTTCTTGAACGTGCTAAGTCCCGCGCTTTTCTTGCTGCGATTCGAGCCGTCGCGGCAGACACCGCTTTGCGGGCAACTTCTTTACCTTCAGCTGGATGTTCATCAAACCATTTTGAAAGTAAATCATTCGTCATAGTCTGAATAAATGTTTTTGCTTCTGTATTACCAAGTTTAGTTTTAGTTTGACCTTCAAATTGTGGGTCACCTAATTTTACGCTGACAATTGCTGTTAAACCCTCACGAATATCTTCGCCAGTTAGTTTAGGATCTTTATCTTTTAGCACTCCCCAATTTTTTGCATATTTATTTATAGTTGCGGTGAGCGCTGCTCTAAAACCTTCTTCATGCATTCCACCTTCATGGGTGTTGATTGTGTTAGCAAATGTAAAAACAGATTCTTGATAACCCATATTCCATTGCAAAGCCACTTCGCCAGATATCTTTCTTTTTTTATCTTCTTGTTCAATGTAAATGATTTCTCGATTAACTACAGTTTCGGCTTTTGCTTTGTTTAGAAAATTAACAAAATCAATAATTCCGCCGTCGTACTTATAAGAAACTGTTCTTGGGTTTCCTTCGTCGTCTACTTTGCCTTCACGCTCATCAACTAAAGTTAATTTTAAACCTTTATTTAGAAAAGCCATTTCTCTAAAGCGGGTGGACAGTGTGTCAAAATTGTAATCAGTAGTTTCAAAAATTTCTGAATTAGCTTTAAAAGAAACTTTGGTACCTGAGTCAGCGGTTTTGTTTCCTTTTTTGAGTGGCGCAGTTGGCACTCCGTGCTTGTAAGTCTGACTCCAATAAAAACCGTCGCGCTTCACTTCGACTTTTAATTCAGAGCTCAATGCATTTACAACTGAGACACCGACACCGTGTAGCCCACCGGACACTGAATATCCACTGCCACCGAACTTTCCACCGGCATGTAAAACAGTTAATACAACTTCTAGGGCTGGTTTTTTTTCAATTGGGTGTTCGTCAACCGGAATACCTCTACCGTTATCAATAACGGTAACCCAACTATTGGGCTCAAGTATTACAAAAATATCTGTTGCATAACCTGCTAACGCTTCGTCAACTGAATTGTCTACAACTTCGTAAACTAGGTGGTGAAGCCCGCGCTCGCCGGTGGATCCGATGTACATTCCAGGCCGTTTACGAACCGCGTCTAAGCCTTCTAAGACCTGAATCGCACTGGCGTCATAAGTCATCTAGCAGCTACCTCATTAAGTCTGATAATTTCAAAAAATCTCTTGCTAATTCTACACTTTTTTGAATTTCGACGTTTTTGGTCTACTTAAAATTGGTCGTAAAATTTGTTCATACTAGGCGCTCTCCATTGATGTTTTTGAGCACTTTTTGCCGGACCCACAACTTTCACTCTAGTAACAAAATTAGGCCCTAATTCTTTTTTAATTTTCTGCTCAATTTCATCTTTTAGCACTCTTAACTGCACTGCCCAAACATGTGAGTCTGCGCTCAAGATCAATTCTTTTGTATCTTCATCATAATTTTTGATGTTGACGTGCTGCGCAGTTTCAGTACCGACTAAAGATTCCCAGATTTCTAGCAATGAAGCTATCTTGGTGTGCGAAGCCCAATTTTGCGACTCGAGTAAATTGTCAATTGCGGTTTGTAAATCTAAAAAATCCTCAGTTTTTTTAGATTTCTTTTGAAAAAATTTTTTATTGGTGCCGGCAACACTTCTTCTTTTGGCCCTATTAAGCGCGCTTTTAGCCGCATCTTTGTTTTTTTCACTACCCATGAGTTATCTCGCTATTAGAAACAAAAAACTTATCACCAGAAATATTTTTAGGGATGTCATCATCAACCGCAGCGGTGATTATAGTTTGATCTGTTTTTTCTATTTTATGAATTAATAATTCTCTTCTTGATTGATCCAGCTCTGAAAAAACATCATCTAAAATTAAAATTGGTTTATTTTCAACGCTCAGCAAATCAAACATGCTTAATTTTAAACATAAGGCAGCCGACCACGATTCGCCCTGGCTGGAGTGAGATTTGGCCGGTAAGTCATTTATGTTGATGTCAAAGTCATCTCTTTGTGGGCCTACCAAACTAATCGCACGAGCTATTTCTTCTTTTTGTTTTTCTGCTAGCGCTTTAATAAAATTACTTTTTATTTCTTCTAGGTGGTTGTTTTGGTTTTCTACATTGGATTTATAAACTAATTGTAAACTTTTTGTTTTTGGGGCGATTTGCTGGTAATTATCACTAAAAGGACTAATTAAATTATTAATTAGATTGGCTCTTTGAAATATTATGTCACTTCCGAGCTCTACTAATTTTTCATTCCAGACCTCTAAGGTTTGTAAACTCGAAGCGCTATTTATACCCTTAGGAAAGGTTTTTAGTAAAGCGTTTTTTTGTTTTAACACTTTCTCGTACTCAGATTTAACTTCATAATAATTTTTTTGGTTTTGTGTTAAAACTTCATCTAAAAAACTGCGGCGGTTAGCGGGGTCGCCTTTTACTAGATATAGATCGTTGGGTGAAAAAAGAGTGAGTTTTATCAACCCAACCGCGTCTTTGTGTTTTTTTACTAAATTAGAATTTACCTTTATTTTTAGTGGCTTTTTTTCTTCGATCAGTGTTTCTATCCAGATTTTTCTGTTGTTTTCTTCTACCCCTACCCTGGTTTGGCTGTAGGGTTTTTGCGTTTTAATCAAAGTTGGGTTGTGGGTAGTTCGATGGCTTTGTAAATTAGCTGAAAAATCAATGACTTCTACCAAGTTGGTTTTACCCTGCCCATTTGGGCCAACCAAGGTTGTGACGCCGGGCTTGAAGTTTATTTCGAGTAGGTCAAAAGAGCGAAAATTTAATGCTGATACCGAAAAGACTTGCACATTTAGCCCGCTAAACGAACTGGCATAATTAAATATTTATAGCTTTCATCTGCTACACCGTCTTTATCTATACCAATCAAAATTGCTGGGCGTGCGGCTGTGGTAAAAGAAATTCTCGCGGTTGGTTTGTTTAGAGCGCTTAGCCCGTCTTTTAGGTATGTGGGGTTAAATGCGATTTCTATAGTTTCGCCAGAAAAATCTATTGCAACCATTTCTTCTGCAGTTGCTTCATCCCCCGCTCCGGCGCGAAGGGTTAATTCAGATTTTCCAAACTCAAGTCTTACTGGTGTGTTGCGTTCTGCTACCAGCTCTACACGTTTTAATGCTTCTAGTAATTCACTAACTGCAATCTCAACACCTAGTTGTTCTTCGGTTGGAAGAAGAGATCTATATTTAGGAAACTCAGCATCTAACAATCTTGAAGTTGTTTGCTTTGCATCTGCTGAAAAACCAATGATTTTTTCTGCGCCATCTGCCAATCCGACAGAAACTTCTTTTGTTCCGATAAACCCTTTAGCAGCTTCAAATAACATTCTGGCTGGTATGAGAAGTGCTTTTTCATCTGAATTATTTTTTGGCTGCCAATTTAATTCTTTTACCGCTAAACGATATCTATCTGTAGCCGCCATGGTTATTTTTGAGCCGACGATTTCCATTCTTACGCCGGTTAGCATTGGTAGTGAGTCATCTCTACCTGCTGCTATCGCTGTTTGGTTAACCGCTTCTATAAATTCTTCAGTTTTAATTAATCCAGACTGTTGCGGCAAACTTGGTAAGGTAGGAAAATCATCATTGGGTAATGTTGGTAAGGCGAAAGATGCTTTTCCACACCTAATCTCTAATCTTGTTCCTTCTAATTTTGCGTTTATGTTTTGGTTAGGTAGTGAGCGAGAAATTTCTGCGAGCAATCTACCTGAAACTAAAATTCTTCCGGGTTGTGAAATTTCTGCAGTAACTTCAATTTTTGAAGACACTTCATAATCAAAAGATGAAAAAATTAATTTATTTTGTTCTGCCTCAATTAAAACCCCTGCCAATAAAGGCAGTGCTGGTTTATTAGGGAGAGTACGGGCGGTCCAAGCTATGGCTTGGGCGAGCACATCGCGCTCGATCTGGAATTTCAAAATTCTCCCTTGACTTTACCTAGGTATATGTTTCCACCAATATCTCACATAGGTTTGGGTGGGCTCGAAGCATAATCCACAATCCTTATGGCTGTTGGTTTTATTTATAACTTTAAAGATGATTCGTAGTAGTAGTAGGAGCTGTGGATATTGTGGATAACCACTAGAACCGCAGTTCACCCAGCAAATCTCTTAACTAGGTTTTTGTGTCGGGGCTTTGTAATTCGGGGGACGAGTATTAATAACATTGGACCTCAAAAAAATAAGCTGAATTAACAGATAGTTATCCACAGGTTCTTCACGGATAGAAATTTATCCACAGGCTGTCCACAACTGTGAATAGCGAGATTTGTGTGAAAGAAGCGACAGATTAAGAGTTGCGTGCTTCAGTTTTTATACGGGTAGTTAAATCTGCCACTTGGTTATAAACACCTCTTCGCTCTGTCATTAACTGACGAACTTTTCGCTCGGCGTGCATAACAGTTGTGTGATCTCGCCCCCCGAAGGTTGAGCCAATACGTGGCAGCGAAAGATCAGTTAGCTCGCGGCATAGGTACATTGCGATTTGGCGGGCTGTGACCAATGTTCTTGAGCGAGAAGAGCCAATCAAATCATCAATCGAGATTCCAAAATATTGACTTGCTTGAGACATGATCATGGCTGAGGTGATTTGCGGGCCAACTTGATCTGGGATCAAATCTTTTAAAACCACTTCGGCCAAAGAAAGTTCAACCGGCACTTTATTTAATCCGGCATAAGCGCTGATGCGAATCAACGCCCCTTCTAACTCACGAATATTGGTAGTGACGCGGCTTGCAATAAATTCTAAAACCTCATCAGGCACCAAAAGCTTTTCTTGGGCGACCTTCTTTCTTAAAATTGCAATACGTGTTTCTAGCTCTGGTGGTTTGATGTCAGTGATCAAACCCCATTCAAACCTCGATCGCATCCGGTCTTCAAAATCTTGTAACTGCTTTGGGGGCAGATCTGAGGTGACCACAATTTGCTTATCAGCATTATGAAGTGTGTTAAAAGTGTGAAAAAACTCTTCTTGGGTTTGGGTTTTTCCGCTGAGAAACTGAATGTCGTCAATTAGCAAAACATCTACATCACGGTAGCGCTTTTGAAAAGCAGCAGCCTTGTCATCACGGATTGAATTGATGAAGTCGTTAGTAAATTCTTCACTCGAAACGTAGCGAACCCGTATACCTTGATAGAGCACTCGGCTGTAGTTTCCGATGGCGTGAAGTAAATGTGTTTTACCTAAGCCAGACTCACCATAGATAAACAAAGGGTTGTAAGCGCGCGCTGGCATTTCA
>CAZXCT010000030.1:0-15354 GCA_964639395.1 uncultured Bifidobacterium sp. | reverse complement strand
GCTTGTGCAGATAAATTGGCTTACTGTAATAGGTTTGCCGGTATTGGTTATTACTGCTGTTGGATTAAGTGTATTCTATGGCGCGTTTGCGCTAGCCTGTCGATTTTTTGATCGATCTAAATTATGGCCGATTGGTTATGCGATGAACTTTCTGTTACTAGAAGTGATATTGACGTATTGGCCACTCGGAGGGTTTAACTGGGGGAGTGCGGGTTATATATCGGCAAGTCACCCTTTGGTTTATTTAGCGCAATTAGTCGGGGCTTTTGGTTTAGCGGTATTGATGTTTTCGCTAGTAATTGTTTTAATTTATGCGTTTGAATTAATACGGGTAGGTGGATTTATTGCTGCCTTAGCACTTATCGTGCTTTGGGGAGGATTTATTGGCGTTTTAACATTGGTGAACGAAAATCAAAATGAGCCCAGCACATCGAGTGAAGTTGATATAGCGGTTGTTCAAGGAAACGTACCAAGGTTGGGTTTAGCGTTCAATGAACAGAGAAAAGCCGTCTATCAAAATCACATAAATGAAACTCTCAAATTGATTAATGATAATCCCAATCAAAAAATAGACTTGGTTGTTTGGCCTGAAAACGCACCAGATGTAGATCCTTTTGAAAATATTGAAATCAGTACAGAACTGAATTCTCTTTCAAAAATGGCAAAAGCACCAATTTTGGTTGGCTCAAGAATGCAGTCTGAACAAGGTGCTATTAATGCGTCAATTTTATTTACCGGAAACACAACTAAGTCAGATGCTTTCATTTATGCAAAACAAAAATTAGTTCCTTTTGGTGAAAAGATCCCGCTGGAAGAAGTATTGGGCCCACTTGCGTCCAATTTTGGGCCCATAAGTCAGAGTTTAATGGCGGGCACAAAACCTGGAGTACTAAAAGTGTCGGGGGCAAATATTGGTCTAATGATCTGCTTTGAGGTGGCTTGGGGACAAATTGCTAAGCAGGTGGTTGAGCGGGGAGCAAATGTACTTTTAATTCAGACCAATAACGCCACTTATGGGCTCACAAACCAATTACCGCAACAATTTAATATTGCTAAACTGCGTGCGATTGAATCACAAAAGCAAGTATTGACTGTGGCTACAAGTGGGATATCTGGTCAAATTGATAAAAATGGTGATGTGTTATGGATAGAAGATGAGTTTGTGGCTGCGAGTGAAATTCTTTCAGTGTCTCTTTATGAAGGTATGAATGTGGGTGTATTGCTCAATATCTATTTACAATACATAATCGTAATTTTATGGATAATAATGGTTTTATTTGTAATAATCAGCGCTAGGATTAGAAATCATGATCGATAAAGTCCTGGTAGTTATTCCGACCTATCAAGAGTCAGAAAATATCGCACAAATTATCGAAAGAACCTTAAAAGTTGACCCAAATTATGAAATTTTAGTTGTTGATGACTCTAGTCCTGATGGGACAGCGAACATCGTAAAAGATTTAATAGAAAACAATAAAAGAATTAATATTTTGATTAATCCAATCAAGGGTGGATTAGGTAAGGCCTATTTAGTTGGTTTTCAGTGGGGATTGGCAAAAAACTATGAGATTTTTGTCGAGATGGATGCAGATGGATCGCATGCGCCCGAGCAAATTCCACAAATCGTGTCCGAGCTCTCAAAGGCTGAGGTGAGTTTAGGTTCTAGGTGGATTTCAGGTGGACGCATTGAAAACTGGTCAATTGTGCGGCAAATTCTTTCGCGAGGTGGCAATCTTTACACCCAATTAATGCTAGGGATACGAGTTAAAGATGCCACTGGTGGTTTTAGGGCTTATCGTCGCAAGGTACTTGAGTCGATAGAGCTCGAGACTATAGAAAGTCAAGGGTACTGTTTTCAAGTTGACATGGTTCGTCGGGCACTCGCAAAAGGATTTACGATTAGCGAGACACCAATTACATTTACTGAAAGAGAACTAGGTAATTCAAAGATGTCTCGCACAATAGTGATAGAAGCATTTACCCGAATCGGATATTGGGGATTAAAAAGACTTTTCAGAATGAAGTAAGTGTCCGATAAGATATATTATGTAAAGTTAGATTTTACGGTATCGCAATACCAGCGAATTAGCCACCACAAAGGTAGAAGATAGCGCCATCGCTGCCCCCGCCCAGATCGGTTGCAGGTAACCCGCCATTGCAATAGGAATCATGGCTGAGTTATAGGCGAAGGCCCAAAAAAGGTTTCCTTTAATAGTGTTAAGTGTTTTTCTTGCTAGTTTTATTGCTTTAACTACCTGTTCTAATCCGCCACTGATAATTGTGATGTCACTCGCCGCTAACGCCACATAAGACCCCCCAGAGACCGCAATTGCTAAGTTTGCAGAGCTCAATGCGGCCACATCATTGAGGCCATCACCTGCGAATGCTACTAATTTATTATCACTTTTAGCTCTTTCAATAATTGCGACCTTATCAAGTGGTGAGAGATTTGCTCTAACATCTTTGATGCCAACTTTTTCAGCCACACTTTTTGCATTCTGTTCGCTGTCGCCGGTAAGCATTATTACCTCAAAATTCATGCTTTGTAATTCGCTAATTGCTAAGGTGCTTTCTGGTCTAATTCTGTCGGCTAATCTCCAGTAAGCGACTAATTTATTATCTCGAGTCAAACCAACTGTTCGTGTCCCAGCAAGTTCACTGATTTCAGACGCGTTAACACCTAGCCAGTTCAAACTGCCAATTTTGTAACTTGTATTACTGATCTCACCCTCAATCCCCTTGCCGGCAACTTGCAAAAAGTTCTCAACATTTGTCGGCATTAGATATTTATGATGTTTACTCAAAGTAATAGATACGGGGTGGGTACTTTTACTTGTTAGTGAATAAATTATTGAATCTAGACTAGCCAGCGTGTTATCCAAAACCTTAAAATCGAGTACTTCTAGCTCCCCTTCAGTAATCGTTCCGGTTTTGTCCATAAAAATTGTCTTAACCTTATTTGCTACTTCAAGAGATTTAGCACTTCGAATTAGAATCTGATTGGAATTTGCGATAGCACTGCTAACTAATACTGCGATCGGTGTGGCTAGTCCTAAAGCACATGGGCAGGCGATAATCAACACCGCCAAAGCGTTACTGAGTGCGAAACTCGGATCCGCCCCGACTGCCAACCAAACTACAAAGGTGAGTAGCGAAAGAATAAGAATTGTCGGTACAAAATACCTACTTACTTTATCGACCAGGTATTGGGTTTGAGTTTTTTCATTTTGCGACACTAAAAGAAGTTGTTCAATTTGACCAATCACACTGGCTTTGCCAATTTTTAGGGGTTTTATAGTTAAAAATCCATCAATTAAAGTGGAGCCTGAAATAACTGCTGCGCCCACTCCCCTAAAAATTGGAAGACTCTCGCCGGTAACTACGCTTTCATCGATATCAGATTGTCCTTCAACGATTAAGCCATCTACTACAATTCGCTCCCCTGGTTTAACTAGTAAAAGATCTGAGGGCAAAATATCTTTTGCTACAACCTCAATTTCGACTTCATCTCTAATTACTGTTACTAATACTTTTGAGAGTTTTTTTAGAGCGCTTATCGCGTCAAGATTTCGATACTTCGCTTTTGCTTCAAAGTATCTTCCGGCCAAGATAAAAGCTGGTACTACCGCGGCCACTTCGAGATAGAGCCCGCCCTCGCTTCTAGTAAAGAAAGTATGTGACATCTTCATGCCTATCATTCCCGCTTGCGTAAAAATCAAGTTATAAATACTTACGAAAAGCGCTACTAATGTTCCGAGACTGATCAAAGTATCCATATTTGCAAAACGATTTCTAGCAGCCGTGAAAGCAGCCTTATGGATATCAATCGCGCTAAAGAGATGCAACAGGATCGTTATAACTAACAAAAACCATTGCCATCCACTAAATTGTAATTGGGGCAGCATTGAAATTGAAAAAGCAATTATCGCAACAACAATAGCAAAATCACGCTGCTGCTTAACTTTTTTTAGGTAAAAATCTTCATCAACCTCTTCAACTGATGCTCCATAGCCGATATCTTCAATTTTTTTAATGTAACGATCGATAGTGACTACATTTGAAGTATTTATGGTTGCTGTGCTGGTGGCATAATTTACTACTGCGGCTGTATCAGGTAATTTATTAAGCTCTTGTTCGATTTGGTTCGCGCAGGAAGTGCAAGTCATACCTTCTAAGTGAAGTACGACTTCTTTCATTAAGCATCACTCATGGCAATATCGCGGATATCGGGACATGAACAGGTAAGGTTTCTGTCCCCGTACGCTCCATCGATTCTGTTAACTGGTGGCCAATACTTTCGAGAGACAACTTCAGCAAGTGGAAATACTGCGTGGTTTCTGCTGTATTTTCTCGTCCAATCATCAGTAATATCTTGTGCGGTGTGCGGAGCATGCGCTAACGCGGAGTCTTCATGTGAAATCTCGCCATTAGTGATCTGGTCTATTTCTTTCTTAATTGAGATCATTGCCCTACAAAATCGATCAAGCTCCGCTAAATCTTCGCTCTCAGTTGGCTCAATCATCAGCGTTCCGGCGACCGGAAACGACATAGTAGGTGCATGAAACCCATAGTCCATAAGACGTTTGGCAATGTCATCAACGCTGACACCACTCATTTTTGTTATTTCTCTAATATCAATAATGCACTCATGAGCGATGCGGCCTTGCTTACCCTTATATAAAATTGGGTAGTGTTGCGAAAGTTTGCTTGCCAAGTAGTTTGCACTTAGCAAAGCGACTGAGGTGGCATTCAATAAACCACTTGCGCCCATCATGCGGATATACATCCAAGATATCGGCAATACTCCAGCACTTCCCCAGGCCGATCCACTAACCGGACCAACTATTGCTTTTGCAGGACCAGCAGTTTTTTGTAAGGGATGTGAGGGTAAAAAATCTTTAAGGTGCGCCCGCACTGCAACTGGTCCGACTCCGGGGCCACCGCCTCCATGCGGAATAGAAAATGTCTTGTGAAGATTTAAGTGAGATACGTCAGCACCGAATTTACCGGGCTTGCTCACGCCAACCAACGCATTTAAGTTTGCGCCATCGACATAAACTTGCCCGCCCGCGGCGTGAACCATCTCGCATATTTTAGAAATTCCCTCTTCATAAACACCATGAGTAGACGGATAAGTAACCATTATTGCGGCTAAGCGATCACGATATTTTTCAATCTTTAACGCTAATTCATCAATCGCGATGTCACCTTGCTCGTCGCACTCCACCACTACGACTTCCATGCCTGCCATTACAGCGCTAGCAGCATTGGTGCCATGTGCACTTGACGGAATCAAGCAGACGGTTCTGTTTGGCTCACCGTTTTGATCGTGAAAAGCCTTGATGGCTAAAAGCCCTGCAAACTCACCTTGACTTCCGGCGTTAGGCTGCAGGCTAACCGCGTCATAGCCAGTTATTGAACAAATGTAATTCTCTAACTGCGTAATTAATTCCATCCACCCTTGATTTTGCTCGACGGGTGAGAATGGGTGCTGATTGGCGAATTCGGGGTATGTTACCGGCTCCATTTCAGCAGCAGCATTTAATTTCATTGTGCATGACCCCAACGGAATCATGGAACGATCTAGTGCAATGTCTTTATCACTAAGTGAGCGCAACCAGCGCATCATGGCGGTTTCATTGTGGTATCTGTTGAAGTGAGGATGAGTCAAAAATTCACTTTTTCGGCTTAATTGCGCAAAATCAGAATGAGAATCAACCGTATAATTCTGCTTAAGACCTAACGCCTGGTATAAATCCGATAAAATCTCATCAGTTGTCTCATCAAAACTTACCGAAACCCACTCATCTTTAATAATTCTAATATTTATTGATGATTCCTTTAAACGATCAGCAAGTGATTGGGCTTGCTCTACTTGCCACGCGACGGTATCAAAAAACGTATCGTGTAGTAGTAAATGTCCGCTTTGCTGCAAAGCTATCGCAAAGTCATTAGCTTGGCGATTTACCTTCTGCGCTATTGCTTTTAAGCCATTGGGGCCGTGATACGCCGCATAGGCTGTTGAAATTACCGCTAACAAAACTTGTGCGGTGCAGATATTACTTGTGGCTTTACCACGTCTTATGTGTTGTTCTCTAGTTTGTAAAGCAAGTCGATAGGCTAAGCGACCCGCAGTATCAACACTTGCTCCAACTAATCGCCCTGGAATCATCCGCGATAAATCTTCTTTTACGCTTATGAAACCAGCATGCGGGCCCCCAAAACCAAGTGGGACACCAAATCTTTGGGCAGATCCAATTGCGATATCAGCCCCCCACTCCCCGGGCGGTGTTAAAAGTGTTAAAGCGAGTAAATCAGTTGCGGCGATAGTTTTGATGCCAAGTGATTTAGCCTTCGCAGCAATAGCGGTGTAATTCTTTACCGCACCTGAGCTAGTCGGATATGAAACAAGAAGACCAAACGCGTCCTCAGTTAGCTCATCTTTTGAAACATCAATCAGTTTAATCTCTATACCTATTGGCAAGGCTCGAGTTCTTAACACTGCCAACGTTTGAGGATGGATATCACTATCAACTAAGAAAAGATTTTTTTCATCCCCCGTGGCTCTTTGTGCTAGTCGCATCGCTTCCGCGGCAGCGGTAGATTCATCTAACAAAGAAGCATTTGCTAGATCTAGCCCCGTTAGATCTGAAACCATCGTTTGAAATAACACCAAAGCCTCTAATCGCCCTTGGCTAATTTCTGGCTGATAAGGAGTGTACGCGGTATACCACGAAGGGTTTTCTAAAATATTGCGTTTTATAACATTAGGGAGGTAGTTGTTGTAGTAACCCAAACCAATGAAGTTTTTGGCTGATTTATTCTTTTTTGCTAAGCGTTTTATTTCAATCAATGCCTGCGCTTCACTCAACTCACCAGGAAGATCTAACTTTTCAAGGTGTCTAATAGTTTGTGGAATCGTATCGGCTAATAATTGTTCGATGCTCTCATACGCTAGGTGTTCAAGCATTTGGTTTATTTCAGACTGCTTGGGTCCAATATGACGATCTTCAAAGTTAAGTAATTTAAACTGGCTCATCAAGAACTCCTGGGTCGGTAATTAACCTTCCCTCTGTCCCCGCAAATTGCGACCTGAGAGCGTCGTTCCAAAATCGGAACTTCCCCTTCGGTGGATGCCAAAGCATCTCTCTCCAGAAAGACAACATCAAGCGGTACTTGGGCCTGAGAGGTTCCGGGAAGGACTTGCTCCTTCGGCGTTCGATTTAACGAACTCTCCCACTAGATGGTTAAGTCTTATTTAAGATTCTACCCTATTTAGGCGGATTGCACTTTATTTTGGCGTCTTTGCGCTAACTCGTCGAGCATATTTTGAGGCAAAACCATTCTTCCATCAAGATGTTCTGCCGGAAACTCCTCAAGAGCACCCTCGACTTCTCGTAGCACCGAGCCGATAGCTATTCCAAATACACCCTGCCCACCCTTTACTAAATCTATGACCTCATCATCACTTGTGCATTCGTAAACGGAGGCACCATCGGAAATTAAGGTAAGTCTGGCAAGGTCTTCGACACCCTGTTGTCTTAAATGATCGATCGCCATTCTTATATTGCTAAGCGAAACTCCTGTGTCAAGCAAACGCTTGATTACCTTAAGCACAAGGCAATCTCTAAAAGAATATAAACGAAGCGAACCTGAGCCGGCGGCATTTCTGATTGAAGGCTCTATTAATCCTGTTCGGGCCCAATAGTCCAATTGACGATAACTAATCCCTGCAGCTTGGCAAGCTATAGATCCTCGGTAACCACTACCTTCAGGAATAGTTTGTAGCTCAACCTCAAAGAGAGACTCTTGATGTGGTTTTTTTGATTTTTCATTGGCTACTGTGGACATTTTCAAATGATACCAACCAATTCACTAAAAACACTCAAGTCACAATTGACACGCCGCTACCTCAACCTCAACTTGAGGGTTAAGAAGGGCTACCAAAATCTTCAGGATTTACTTCATCCAAGAACTGCCTGAATTGGTCTACTGCCTTTTCTTGGTCATCTGGGACGTCTATTGCGGCGGCTTCCATGACTTCTTCTTTACAAAATATCGGTATTTCGAGTTTGAGTGCAATAACTATTGCGTCAGAGGGTCGACAATCGATTCGCTGCCCAGCAACGAAATTCAAAGATGCTTTAAATACTCCACTCTCGAGAGAATCAATAGAGATATTTGCCATTTTTCCTTCGAATGTTTCGATCAGGCTTAATGCGAGATCATGAGTAAGCGGACGAGGCGGCGTAACCCCTTGTTGCGCTAAAGCGATTGCTGTTGCCTCGGCGGCCCCAATCCAGATTGGGAGGTACTTCTCACCGGCTTTAGCCTTTAATAGTGCGATTGGTTGATTTGATGGCATCTCAACCCTGACTCCCACCATTTCCAATTCGATCACGAGATTTCATCCTCAAGATTTACTTGAATTAATGCCGCTTGCAATAAATTGGTTAATTGGGCAATCTCAACCATCATCTCATGCGCTTTCTCTAAAGCTTCTGGATGATTTCGTTTAGCGAAAGGTGACGTCACCTGTTGAATTAAACTAAATTCTCTATCGGCGGCAGTTTTAAATGTTCTTAAATGTCGTGGCTCGATACCATAATCACACAGAAGCGCGACGATTTTTGCAATTTTGAGTGCCCAATCGTCGTAATGTCTCAAGTCCGCTAAACGAGTAATTAGCCCGAGTTTTTCTAACTCTGATAGTTGTTGGGCAGCTAAGCCGCTTTCATTCAGCAACTCTTCTTGAGTCAGTCGAATTGCTTTTTTGGATTTGTTTAGGTTGAGAGGTGACACATTTGGAACTCTTGGTTGATTTGAAGATACACTCGGGGGCTCTAATCCCCTGTCTAAAGCGGCAAGATGTTCTTTTATGACCTTTAAAGGAAGGTAATTATCTCGCTGTACCCGCAAGATATAGCGCAATCGTGTTAAATCATCGGATGAAAACTTTCGATATCCACTTTGCGAGCGAGACGGTTCAATTAATCCTTCAGATTCAAGAAATCTAATCTTTGAAATTGATATATCGGTGAATTCGCCTCTGAGCGCATTGAGCACTTCACCTATAGAAAGATCTTGCGTCTTGCTTTGAATTAAGGGGTCATTCATGATTTTCAACTGGCAAAAGAAAGGTAAATCGGTATTTTCCTACCTGTATCTCATCCCCCGCCGCTAAATCTGCTGTGTTTATTCTATTTCGATTTAAATACGTGCCATTGAGACTTTCTAAATCTTTAATTTGCCAGTTGTCTTTAATCCTCAAGATTTGCACATGTTCTCTCGAAACGGTTACGTCATCTAAAACGATGTTTGCAGAATCTGATCTACCTAGCACAATTTCTGATCCACTAAGCACAAAACGTTGATCTTGTTGAGGACCCTCTCGAACCAGTAGCGCAGCACTATTAGGAGCCAAGCCGGTGAGATGCCCTTCATCAATTGGAGGCAGTGGCGACTCGTCACTTGCCACTATCGGTAAAGCGCCGGTGTTTTCTGAATCCATTACTCAACCTTATTGCTGATGTGCACAAAGGGTCAAGTTGAGGTGGAGGTTTATCCTTCTGAAAGCGCTATATATTCTTCTGCGGTTAGCAGTTCAAATGAGTCTATGGATTGATCCAATGCAACTTTAACCATCCAACCATTTAGGTAGGGATCTTGATTAATTGTTTCAGGGGTAGAGCTTAAATTTGCATTTACCTCGATTACTTCACCACTAACTGGGGCGAATATATCGCTAACACTTTTTGTTGATTCCACTTCACCGCAAGTCTCACCCGCGCTGATTTTCTGACCAACTTTTGGCAAACTCACAAAGACAATGTCACCTAGCGCATCTTGAGCAAAATCAGTGATACCAAAAGTAACGTTTGATCCCTCAACTTTTAACCACTCATGATCTTTTGTGTATTTGAGTTCTTGGGGCGTATTCACTGTTTTCTCCTAGCGTGAAATGTTTTTAAGATACTACTCGGTTGGGGTGGCATTCTGTGGTGGGATGGGCGTGAGGGTGGCATCAAGTTCAATATTGTTATCTTTTACTATTTCTACCGATCCTCCATTTGCGAATACCGTTTGGGTAAAACCACCAGGTATCAACATGGCAGTCTCAAGCGTTTGAGGATCGCCAATTACCTTAATCACAATTGGCGGAGTTAAAACCTTTCCTGACACACTTACTCCACCGACCGTGTCAACAAACCAGGTATTTGCCACAACACGTACAGAATTAATTTGGATAGCGAGTGATCCAGCATCACGAAGTTCTTGCACTGCATCAAGTAGCGTGAAAGCGTTTACAGACGCTTTGTCGCCAGTAAGTGTCATAGCAACACCCGGCCCCGCTACGGTTTTTGTTCCGGCGATAACGCCTAAGGCATTAGCCCGATCTATTGCTGCTTGATTCGCCGCTTGATTTGATCCAGATTGAAGTGAATCAAGTAGTGAATTTTGTTGGGTTATCTCCTCCGACAGCTGGTCATTTTGTCTGTTTAGGTCTGTTAGTAGTTGCACCAACTCATTTTCTCGAGCATTAGTTAGCGGTATTGGTTGATCTACTTTTTTTATTGTAATTGTAATAAGAAGTCCAAACACAAAAAGCAAAATTGCAATTAAACCTTGTCGCGAATACTTCTTGTAGTCAGTCATTTAATTAGCTATTAAATAGCAATCGTCTAATAGCGGCGGCATTAGCAAATATTCGCATTGCAAGCACCACTACTACCCCGGTGGAAAGCTGAGCCCCAACGCCTAATTGATCCCCGAGAAATACAATTACCGCCGCTAGTACTACATTGCTAAGAAAAGAAGTGATAAACACTTGATCATCAAAAACTTTTTCTAAGTTTGCTCTGATACCACCAAACACGGCGTCAAGCGCCGCAACTACCGCAATTGGTAAGTAAGGTAACAACCAGCCTGGCACTGTGGGGTTGATAAAAATACCAACCAAAATGCCGAACAATAAGCCAACTACTGCAATCATTATTAACTTCCGATCTTCAAGGTAGAAACGTCAGGCAACACCCGAGCGGCGGTTGGTATGTCAATACTATCAAGTTCAGATACTTTTAGACCAATACCGTAGATACGTGAAACCTCATTTACTTCAAAGTAATCATCTGTTTTTGTAAAGTTTGCACCAAGATCCGAATTACCGATTGCATAAACAAAATAAGGCGGAAGTATCGGACGGTAATTTACTAAAATCGCTTCACCCGACTGACTGATAGCAGTTCTTGGCGATAATCGCTGGTTTCCGATTGCTATCGCCTCTGCCCCAGCAGTCCATAGTCCATTAGTGATTGTTGCAATATCTGTCGCAAAAACTTTAGTCAAAGATGGATCTATATCGAGTCCAATCTTTGTTAGATCGGCATCATTTATTTCTATAACAATACCTGGGCCAGTTACCGCTTGATAACCTGATGAAAAGTTAAGTAGTGCTAATTCTGCTTGATCAACATCTGCTATCCCCGCGGCTTGGGCTTCTTGAAGTGAAGATATCTCTTGCGTGATCGCCGCTAAGGTTGTTTCTTTAGCTTCAAGCAAAAGTGATTGATTGGTAATGCCCTCACGCAACAAGTCCCTGTTTTGCAACGAAAGTGGGATCGCCTGCCTAGTGATTGAGGCACCAATTCCAAAAATCAATCCCCCAATCGTTAACACAACAAATATCCACCATTTTGGGTCTGAGCTGGTTTTCCCGCGTTTTTTACGATTCTCTTTTTTTTCATGATACGAATTATCTTGAACATCATTCCAAATTCTTTCTAAAAGCAATACAGAGTCTTGAGTATCTGTTCGCTTACTCACTTGATTTAATTAATTCTCGATATTGCTCGGTATATAAATATGCTGACCATACGTACAATGCTATTCCCCACAAGGTAAAGGCGTAGGCCGTGGTAGCAAGCAGATTATTGTTTAGGTCATATTTTGTAGCGATCAAACTCAAAGGCAATCCTCCCATTAAGCAAAAAGATGCCATTTTACCAATTAGATTCACTGGTAATCCTAGATAGCCAATTTTTTTCACTCTCAACATTAAAAATGCCATGTATAACTCGCGACCAAAAATTATCACAATAAAAAATATTGGGATAGCAGAGATTATTGCGCCCACAACTACCAAAGTTATGACATAAAGTCGATCGACAATTGGATCAAGTTTTTCACCGAGCAAGCTATATTGATTTAGCTTTCGGGCCAAAAATCCATCTAACCAATCAGAGAAAGAAGCGATGAACAGTACGACGAAAGCCCAGGCAATTTCGTCATTCAGCACCAAATAGGCAAATAACGGCACACTCAATAAACGTAAGAACGTAAAAAAATTTGGAATAGTCCAAACTTTCATATTCACCTTCCTTTCAAGTCGGGCTAGCGGGATTTGAACCCACGACCCCTCGGCCCCCAGCCGAGTGCGCTACCAAACTGCGCTATAGCCCGCTAACGCTTTCTAATTCTTACTCGCATATGAATCGGAGTTCCAGCAAATCCATATTCTTCTCTTAAGCGTCGTTCGACAAATCTTACATATCCTCGATCGAGCGAGCCCGTTACAAAAAGCGCAAAAACCGGCGGTTGTGAGCCAACCTGTGTCATAAACAAAATTTTTGGTTGCTTACCACCTCTAACCGGATGCGGGTGCGATGCGGTTATCGTTTTTAGTAATTGATTTATTTGACTGGTTGCAATTCTTTGCTTCCAGCCATTAAGTGAAGTTAAAAGTGCATTTTCAATTCTGTTTATATGCCAGCTATTTTTAGCACTTATATTAATACGAGGTGCCCAACTTATATTAAATAAAAGTGACTCGATTTCACGCTCGATACTGACTCTTCGATCTTCGTCTACAAGATCCCATTTATTGACAACAAGTACTAATCCGCGACCCGCTTCTACTGTAAGGGTTAGTAATTTTCGATCTTGATCACTAATTGGTTCAGTAGCATCGAGTAAAAGTAAAACGATATCGGCTCGGTCGACTGCACTTTGCGTTCTAAGCACAGAAAAATACTCAGCCCCTTCAGATTGTTTACCTCGTTTTCTTATACCAGCCGTATCGATAAATCTCCAAGTTGTATTAGCTAGCGCTACTACCTCGTCGATTGGGTCAATAGTTGTTCCGGCAACTGGTGAAACAACCGCTCTTTCACTTTTGGTAAGAGCATTTAAAAGACTACTTTTGCCCACATTAGGACGACCAACGATTGCCACAGAGTAAGTTTTTTGAAGTTTTCGCGCGCTAAAGTCTTTCGGAATTTTACTTACTATTAAATCTAGTAAATCGCCAATGGAACGCCCGTGTAAAGCGCTAACCGGTTGCGGCTCCCCTAGACCTAAACCCCAGAGCGATGTTGAACTGAGTTCATATTTTTCACTATCTGCTTTATTTGCTACTAATATAACTGGCTTTTTGCTACGTCTAATTGCTTCTAAAGCAAAATTATCTTCATCTGTTTCACCCACTTGTGCATCAACAACAAAAATAATCACATCAGCGAGCGAGATGGCGTCATGCACTTTTGCTGCTATTAGCGGGCTAAAACCTTCACCACCAGTTTCTAAACCACCAGTATCAACCACGGCAAAGTCTTTACCGCCCCATTCAGTTGTATAACTAACGCGATCACGCGTTACCCCTGGGCGATCTTCAACAACCGCGGCTTGTCTGCCAATTAATCTGTTTACCAGAGTTGATTTTCCAACATTTGGTCTACCAATTACCACCACCTGCGCAAGAGAGGCGGGGTCAATCAATAAGTCGTCTGTGTCAATTAGTTCCTGTGAAACGTCAGATTCTGACTCGTCCCATTCCTCTTCAGCAATTGGTGCAAGAAAATCTTCGTTCTCAATCTCTTCAATCATTTAGACTCTTTCGAACAATTTCTAACGCGGCCTTAACCGATTGCGCTATATCCATAAATGTTGTGTCAATTTCAATAGCCGCTTGAGATTTATTAAGCGGAGAAATCGCACGATTTGCATCTTTGAAGTCTCTTTCCTTAATTGAATCTTGTGTCACAGTTGAGTCCTGACCCAACTCAGCTGATCTGCGACTCGCTCTTTGATCTAAATCAGCGGTGAGAAACAGCTTTACATCTGCCTCTGGCATTACAACTGAGGCAATATCTCGCCCTTCCATGACGATAGCACCCAAATCTTTTACTATGTTTTTTTGCATTTGTACCATCCACGAGCGCACTGTAGCGTTTGCCGAGACTTTAGAGACTGAATCAGTTATTCGCTGAGTTCGAATTTCTTCAGTGACGTCATTTGAGTCGATTTGAATAAAGAAATTCTCTGGATCAGTAGAAATAATTAACTCGGGCAGACGATTTAAATTCGACTCCCAGTCGTTTGGTAGTTCAGTTTGATCTTTTACTAACCAGGCCGTAACAGCGCGATACATTGCGCCAGTGTCTAAATAACCAATTTTCAACTCACGGGCAATAGCTTTACTAATAGTGGATTTACCCGAACCGCTTGGTCCGTCGATTGCAATCTTCATACCTACTGCGCTAAATCTTGTCGTAGTACTTCTGCGCCTCTGAGGTAAACATGAGAGATATCTTTACGAGAGAGTTTTGTTTCACAATGCATCAATATTCGTACAACTTTTTTTGGGGCATCTACTACATCCATTTCAACTGAGCAGAGTAAAGGGACGTCGCCCAAACCAAGTTCACGAGCGGCTGCGGCAGGAAACGCACAATTTAGGTCGGGCGTGGCAGTTAGAATTAAACTAATCAAGTCTTCATTTGCAACATTGTTTCTTGTAATCATTTCACTGATTAGTTCTTTAGTTGCTGCTTTCATTTCTTCAACTGAATTTTCTTTTAGCATTGTGGCGCCACGGATAGCTCTCATGAGGCTGTCCTGTTCTTTGATTCGGCAATTACTTTGTACAAACTACTCACTTCAATCTCACTGAGAATTCGTGATTTGCCCGGTTTCATTTCACCAAGTTTAATGGGTCCAAATTGAGTACGGACTAACTGCAATAAGTCGATTTCGAGCTCTTCAAACATCCTTCTAATTATTCGGTTTCGTCCTTCATGAATCGTGACCTCAACCAAGCAATCCCCTTGAGTGCTTGCGATCAATTTTGCGCTACTGGCACGGGCAAACCCGTCAGATAACTCAATACCCTTGGTGAGTTCGGCTAGTTGTTGTGGTTTGATCATTCCGCGCAGCCGCGCTAAATAAACTTTTGCGACGCCAATTGACGGATGAGTTAAGCCATGACCCAAGGCACCATCATTAGTTAGCAGTAACAAGCCTTCAGTTTCTTGATCAAGTCGGCCTACGTGAAATAATCTTTCTTTTCGACCTTCAACA
>CAZXCT010000029.1:0-15428 GCA_964639395.1 uncultured Bifidobacterium sp. | reverse complement strand
TCGTGTTTTGATTTTCCAGATTTGATTGCCACATCATCTGCTGCTAGTTGCGCTAATTGGTAGGGGGATTTTTCGCTCATGTTCCTAGATTATCGGTGAAATGAAAAGACGGACAGGTTAATACCCGCCCGTCTTTTCTTGGGGAAGTTGCTGTTGAGTTAGAGAGCGACCACTATCCCAACAGCATCCTGATCGGCTCCTGAGCGAAGTAGATCAAGAAAGCTAGCGAAACACCCCACATCAAGGGGTGTATCTGTTTTGCTTTACCAGTTGCGACCTTTAAAACCACAAAGGTGACAAATCCAGCACCAATACCTACCGCAATCGAATAGGTAAAGGGCATCAAAATAATTGTTAAAAATGCTGGCAAAGCGATTGTTATATCGCCCCAATCAATGTCACTAATTTGAGTCATCATTAAAAAGCCAACCAACAATAAAGCGGGAGTTGCTGCCTCGTAAGGAACTATCGCCACAAGCGGAGAAAGAAATGTTGACAATAAGAATGCAACTCCAGTAACAACTGCTGCAAGACCAGTTCTAGCGCCTTCGCCAACTCCAGAAGCAGATTCAATATAAGAAGTATTTGACGAAACCGCGGAAGCGCCACCCGCGACTGCACCGAGTGAGTCAATTAACAAGATTTTGTCTGAACTTGGTGGAGTTCCTTCAGCGTCGTTTAATCCTGCTTCAGCACCAATAGCTGTCATTGTTCCCATGGTGTCAAAAAAATCTGTGATCAAAAGAGAGAAAACCAAAAGACCGGCAGTTAAAATCCCTGCGGTTACAAAACCGCCAAAAATATTGAACTGTCCTAGCAAACTAAAGTTAGGCAACTGAAAAATGCTATCGGGTAAAGCCGGAATATTCAAATTCCAGCCTCTTGGGTTGTATTCAGTAGCCGAAACAAAACTTGGTCCGATTTTATAAATTGCTTCTAAAATGATTGCTAAAATCGTGGCACTAATAACTCCAATTAAGATTGCACCCTTTACTTTTCTGGCATATAAAAGCGCTATTAATAAAAGTCCAACAACAAAGACCACTACCGGCAAACCAGTCAAACTGCCGCCCGCTCCAAGCTCGACTGGAACAGGTCCAGTAGAGGTTCGACGCACAAATCCGGCATCAACTAAACCAATCAAGGCAATAAATAAACCAATTCCAACACTGATGGCAATTTTTAGTTGAGTGGGAATAGCTTTAAAGACAGCAACGCGAAAACCGGTTAGCACTAAGACGGTGATAATTAATCCTTCAAGCACGATTAATCCCATAACTTCACGCCATGTCATGTAGTTGGCAGCGATTCTGGCAACAAAGGCGTTGATGCCTAAGCCGGTTGCTAAAGCCAAAGGAAAGTTAGCTACCGCACCCATGGCAATTGATAGCACGCCAGCAACTAAAGCTGTAGTGGCAGCAATAATCGGAAGGTTGGAACCGTCTCCACCTCCACCACCTAGAAAATTACCATCGATATCGGGCGTGAATCCCAAAATTAATGGGTTCAAAACGATGATGTAACTCATGGTTAAAAAAGTGACCAGCCCGCCACGCACTTCTTGCGAAATAGAACTTCCACGCTTACTTATTCGAAAGTACTGATCCAATTTACTCAAGCTTTACCCTCCACCAAACTCTTTAAAATTAAGAGATGAGAGAAAGGTTCCATAAAGGCTAAGTAATTAATAGTGCAACACACTTACTTACTAAAAGAATTTTTTAAATGTGAAAAACAGCACCAAACTCTGTGGTAGATGTTTCGTCTGTTACAGAAGTTAAAATAGAACCGCCCTCTGCTAAACCAACAAATTTAATGCCCTTTTGTTGATATTCGTTAATCCATGAGGGGGCAACACCGTGAAAGTGAGGTAACACGATTGAATTATGTAAAAGATTCAAGCCTTCACCTAAATCTTCACCGCTAGGCATCACTACCCGCTTGCTCATTAGCATCGCTCCAGCGCTGGATCCCATTAGTACCGCGTTTTTTGAAACCGCGGTTTGCAAGGCTTCACCAACTAAAGTCTTAATGAAACTATCTACCAAGCGCGAAGGGGTTCCACCGGCAAGATAAATCGCACTCGCTTGAGTAATCTCTTCAGCAAATTGCATGTTATTTGCATCTTCCTTTGCTAACACCCCGCTCATAGTGACATTTACGCCTAAATTTTCAAAATAATTTTTTGCAGTTTGATATGCCAATTGCTGAGTGGGGTAGGGGGCTGTTACTACTACCAAGAGTTGGTTCGGATTTTTTGCGTTGGCTAATGCAGCTAGATCAGCACGTTGATAAATTTGAGAAAATTCAGCGCCACCAGAAGCTAAAATTGTTTGATTCATAATTTATGACAGGCGTCTTTCTTTAATTAAAGCTCGAATTCCTGCGAAGATTGAGAGAACAATAAAAACTGAAGCAATTGCATATATGGTGCGTTCCACAATTGGGATCGTGGTCGCGTAATAACCGCTAACTGTTAAACCCACTCCCCAAAGCATTGCCCCTACAAAATTACTTGATAAAAATTTGTAATAATTCATTTTTCCAACCCCCGCAACCACAGGCACTATGGCGCGCGCCCAAGTAATAAATCGGGCAATTACTACCGCCCACCAACCCCAAGCGTTATAAAACTTTTCTGTGCGCCCAACAATTTTTGCTAATCGCGGGCCAGTGCGTCTATCTAAATAAGGTCTTCCGTAAACCCGTCCCAAAATAAAAGCAATTTGGTCCCCAAAAAATGCGGCAACCCCCACTCCTACTGCCAAGATTGCAATATTTATATTCTCGAAAAGCGAGCTCACTACTCCCGCTCCAAATACTAAAGAGCTCCCGGTAATAAACGGAAGAAATAATCCCAACAAGAACGCAGTACCGGCAAACACCAAAACCCAGACCGCTAGATAGAACAAAAAGGGGCCCAGTGTGTTGAACCAGCTGGTTAATTCATCTTCTAAAACCGCTTTTGGCAGAAAATAATTCATGACTGAGTCTGACCCTATCTTTAAGCCAAGAAATACTCGCTATGTCGAAAACCACAGACCAGCAAATACGCCTTTATTCGCTTGTGAAATACGTTACAAATGGGGCGTGTGTTACCAAGAGTGAATAAAACCCCATTATTTATTGGACTTTTAATGCGAGGTGGCTGGGTAGGCTTTTGCGTAGCGGGGTATGGTCGAGAGGTGAAAAAACAAATCTCTAGGTTTCTTCGTGCTGGCGTTGTGGCAGTAATTGTTTCTTTAATTGCTTCAACTGCTCATGCTGCACCAAGTTATCCAGGTGAATCTCAACTTTCAGCAGGCCAAGTAAACAGCGATGTTAAGCAAATGCAAGAGGCGATGATCAAGCTTGGTTACTCAATCCCATCTGCCACCGGACGCTACGGCCCGGCCACAATTGCCGCCGTTCAGGATTTTTATGCAAGACGCAATCAAGTTGAAGACGGAAGAAGTTTGGGCCCTGCTGGTTGGGATCTTTTACACCGGCAAGCGGCTAACGCTTCAGAGCGCAGGGCATCTTCAGAACCTGGCGCTTCAGTTGGCGGCACTTCCTCACGTGCTAAAGCTGGCAAACAACCTTCTAGGGGAGTTTCAACTAAGGCTTTGCCTTACCGAATGCCAGTAGTTGGTGAAATTTCTGCTACATATATGCAACGCGGTAGAAGGTGGCAAGGCGGACGCCATACTGGGATTGACGTGAGAGCACCAAGAGGTACCAAGATTCGTTCAGTCTTAGCTGGCGAGGTAACAGCCTCTGGTTACGCCAAGGGATACGGTCGCTTAGTGACAATTAGACATGCAGATGGATCTGAAGCAACTTATGCCCATATGACAAAAATAAATGCTAAAAAAGGACAAAATGTCGAGCAAGGTGAAGTAATTGGTTTAGTTGGCTCCACCGGAAACTCTAGCGGCAACCATGTTCATTTTGAAGTAAGAGACAATAACGAGAAACTCTTAGACCCTGTTTCTTGGTTAAAAGCTAACGCTAAAAAATAAAAATCTAGCGTCAAAAAGACTAAATGTCTCGCTCGACTCTAGGCGAATTTAATTATCTAGAGAATAACCTTCCAAAAAAAGATTCGTTCGAATTTTGCTTACGGTTGCGCATTGCCTCTTCGTGGCAAGTGCAGCGCTTCTCTTTAGGAACTCCGGCAAAAACTTCATCAAGGTGTTGGCCGCAGCCTGAATAGGTGACCTTGTTGCAACTTTTGCACATTACGCGTGAACACATACTTAAGTGATTCCCTTTCTCCTCTTAAGGGGATACCAGCGGAAAGCCCGCTTGCTCCCAATCAATTGCTCCACCGGTCATGTTGTAAAGACTGGTAAACCCTAGTTTTTCCATTTCTGCGGTAGCAACTTTTGAACGATTGCCACTACGGCAATAAATCGCATAAGTCTTGGTTTTATCGAGCTTTGCAACCTCAGAAACAAAGTTGGCATTTGATACATCGATATTTAGACTGCCGGCAATATAGCCTTGGGCGAATTCTTCAGGGGTTCTAACATCAATAATTACGATTGCAGGGTCTTCAATTACCTTGGCGAACCCTTGAACATTAACATCTTCGGTGACCGAGGTTCCTCCACCACAGCCGGCGAGAGCAATTGCAGTTAAAATTAAAGCAGAAAATATTTTTTTCACAGTTACCCCTAGGCCAAAGTTAAAAATAGTTTTTGTAGATGAGTTGAAACTTCGTCAGAATTTTTACCCTTTGCGGTTAAACATTCCTTCATGCTGGAGGTAAGTAAGGTGAAGGCAGCTGTATTTATGGCTTTGCTGACTGCTGACATTTGAGTAATGATCTCATCGCAATTACGTCCTTCTTCAATCATTCGGACAACTGCTCCGAGTTGCCCATTAGCACGCTTAATCCGGTTAGTAACTTCTGAAAGTTGCTCCTCATTAGTCAAGACATGACTTAATTTTGCCGTCTTTTTGGTTGCCATTATTTTTCTTCTCCCTTTGAAACGCTAACTTTTGCAAAATCTACGGTGCAGGCAGATTCATTTAATACTCTTTTTCTAAATGCGTAAATCAAAAAAGCTATTCCAAATACTGCTAAATAGGGCTGAATTGGGGCGAAGTAACTCATCGCACCACTGGTGCCGAGCGCAATTAAAACTAACTTGTTACATACCGGACATCCAATAGCAAAAAAAGACAATAAGCCACCGATGCCGCCAACTTTGAGAGATTTCTCCTCCTCCAAGTAATTATCGGTACGCACATAAGTAGCTAAAAGTAAACCAGCCAAGATACTGGTGATAGCTAAAACTGGAACAGACCAAGGCGTAACCTCAATTGCGCGGCCGAATATTGGGTTTTCGATAACCGCAGTGGGAATCCCAAGAACTAGAAAGGTGAGCACTGCTGTGACAATGGCAGTGATCCAACGCTTGGCAGGCCAACTGAGGATCGAAGTTAGGCAATTTGGCATGTGTCAACTATAACCCATATACCCCTGGGGGTATATACTTGACTCACCGAATTCGGAGGAACCGTGTCTATAAAAATTATTAATCTCGATACCCCAACGCTAGGGGATCGCTCATACATCGTTCACGATACAAAAACCGCTTTAGTGGTTGACCCACAGCGAGATATTGACCGAGTGCAAGAGATTTTAGAGGCAGAGGGAGTTTCCTTAGCAGCGGTTGTCGAAACCCATATGCACAACGACTACGTCTCAGGTGGATTGGTTTTAGCTCAAACCCACGGTTCGCAATACCTAGTGCACGAGCAAGACCCAGTAACTTTTGAGCGCAAAACCGTAAAAGATGAAGAAATTGTTTCAATTGGAAGCTTTGCTATTCAGGCGCTTCATACTCCGGGTCATACTTTTACCCATCTCTCTTATGCCTTATTGAACTCGCAAGATAAATACCAAGCAGTGTTTACTGGCGGTTCTCTGTTGCACGGCTCAACCGGTAGGCCAGATCTTTTAGGCCCCGCTCACGCTGAAACTCTGGCTAGGTTGCAACACGGATCGGCGAATAGGTTGGCGAATTTGCTAGAAGATCAAGTGAGCGTGCATCCAACTCATGGCTTTGGATCTTTTTGCGCAGCTACTGCAACTAGTGGGGATTCATCATCAATTCTTGATGAAAAGCGCACCAACCCAGCGTTGTTATTTACAGTTGATGATTTTGTCTCACAAACCTTGGCAGGTCTTGATGCCTTTCCGGCTTATTACAAATATATGGGCCCAGCAAATCACGCCGGTCCCGGACCGATTGATTTATCAGAGTTGACAAAAATGTCTACCGACGAAATCTTGAAAGCAATTGAAAGCGGAGATTGGGTAGTAGATTTGAGAAATCGTGACGCTTGGGCTAAGGCGCACGTGAGTGGTTCTTTGTCATTTGGACTAGATGGATCTTTTGCAACTTATTTAGGTTGGGTGTTTCCTTATGAAGAAAAGCTTTACCTATTAAGTGATAAAGCGTCTGATATTCAACAAGCGCAAAGAGAATTAGTTCGAATTGGAATCGAGCGACCCGCTGCTGCTTTTGTTGGTGATCTTAAAGAATTTGACAATTTAGCGTCAACCAAAACTGTTACTTTTCATGACGTGGTTGAAGCTTTAAAAGACCCACAGCTCATGGTGCTAGATGTGCGCCGAAACAGCGAGCGAGAAGCTTCTCACATTTTGGGAACTCACCATATTCCTTTGCATGAGTTAATTAAACGAGTTGGAGAACTGCCTAAAGACAAAGAAATCTGGGTTCATTGCGCTGGCGCTTATCGAGCTGCCGCTGCAGTCGGAATGTTAGAACAGGCAGGCTTAAGTGCAGTACTAATTAATGAGTCTTACGATGCCACGCTGGCCGTGAAAGAATTGCCGATAAAGCTGGGCGACAGCGACGCGGGTCCTCTCGCCCCAAGTGATCAGAAGGTGAAGGCATAAAAGATGAAAGAGATCAGCGCCCAAGAAGCATTCGAAAAGATTAAATCAGGTGAAGCACTCGGGATAGATGTTCGTGAGCCAATGGAGTGGCAAGCTGGTCGGGCTGAAGTAGAAAATGTAATCTTCAATCCATTGAGCGCCTTTGATACCGAAAAAATCCCACAAGACAAATCAATTATTTTTATTTGTCGCTCTGGAAATCGCTCTGGGCAGGTAACAATGCAATTAGAAACTTACGGGTTAGATGTGGCAAATATGTCAGGTGGAATGCTTAGTTGGTTTGAGGCAGGGCTGCCAATGACAGGCGATAATGATTCACCGTATGTTGCGTAAGCAATGATGCTATTTGAGGGAATCCTCTTAGGTATTGCAATTGGCGCAGTGTTGGCAATTGTGGGTGCCGGTGGGGCCATATTGGCGGTACCAGGTTTAATTGCAGTTTTAGGATTAAGCGCAACTGCCGCAACAACATCTTCATTAGTAGTAGTCGGCGCAGCTGCAATTGCTGGAGTCTTACCTAGAATAAAAAAATCTCAAGTAAATATAAAACTCGGTTTAACATTTTCATTACTAGGTGTACTTGGCACTTATCTTGGCACTCGCTTGGTAGCCGAAGTCTCTGAAACAATAACCGTGGCAATTTTTGCAGCCTTAATGTTTGTTGCAGCCTTTTCAATGTGGCGCGGGCAGGTATCAGAAAATGAGACTTTACTTAAACCAAATTGGCCCTTAACAATTTTGATTGCTAGTGGGATTGGCATAATAACCGGTTTTCTCGGAATTGGCGGTGGGTTTTTAATAGTGCCTGCTTTGGTACTAATTTTAAAAGTTCCCACTAAAATTGCCGTGGGTACTTCTTTAGTAGCGATCGCGACAAACACGGTAATTGCTTTAGGTTTCAGATTTGAATTTTGGAGTGAAATCCCAGTTGAATCTATCGCGGCTTTTACCTTAGCGGCAGTAGTTTCGTCATTAGCCTTAGCGCCTTTTGCCACAAAACTACCGGCTCGCACAATACAAAAATCATTCTCAGTAATTGTAATTTTAATTGCTATTTATATGTTGGTCGGATTGACTTAGGAAACAGCGCTCCAACCTTTTTTTGGTAGTCAGCTGCTTGAGGCCATTTTTCTTTTAAAAGAGAATCTTCATAGCGGTATTTAATATTCAAGATCACAATTAATCCAAAAGCAACCAATAAAGCCAAAGGAGACCACTTATATAGAGCCGCTCCAATTGAGAACAAAATTAAAGCCGAGTACATGGGATGGCGAATGTATCCATAAACACCCGAAGTAATAAATGGTGCATCAGCTCGTGGCTCGGGTAATGCTGTGATCGATGGTCGCAAAAAAAAGGCAGCAATTACCAATAAGAATAATGAAGCGATAGCCAGGGTTCGACCGATTGTATAAATCGCCGGGCTAGGAGAGGGTTGTTCTGGGATAAATACCAGTGCGATTAATAAGGCAAATTGAAGTGCTACCAAAATCCAGCCAGGTTTTTTCATGTTTTAACTTCTGTCCATTCCAACTTTGACTCTATACTCCTGTTAACCAAGGAGCATATTGAAAACAGCAGCAAAATTCGCTTTTTTATTTAACCTATCGATTGCCTGGCTGGGCTTTGGTGGACAGGTCATTATTTCATTTTTTAATCTTGTGCCAGAGCCGCAAAAAGGTCCAACTCTGTTTGGAGGCCATAGTGAGGGTTTAGCTGGAGGTATCTTCAGAGTTTTTGACACCTTAAGTTATTTCACTATTTGGTCTGTTTTTTTAGTAGCGCTCACTCTAACTTTAATTTATAAAAACCCAAACAGTGAAAATATTCAACTTCGCACAGTACGTCTAACCAGTTTGATGATGATTTCGATTACCGCAATTTTTTATATTCTTTTGCTTTCGCAAGATAATAATCCAACTAGCTGGAACATTTACACAAACTTCTTAAACCACTATTTAACTCCGGCCGTGACTATTCTGGTTTTTGTGTTTTTCGGCCCTCGTAAATGGTTCAAGTTCAAAACTGTTTTTGCTGCCCTGCTAATACCAATGGCATTTTTGTTTTATACCTTTGTTAGAGGGTCGATAATCGGAAAATACCCCTATCCCTTTTTAGATGTTGCGACCCAAGGTTACCTCGCCACCTTGGCTCAAGTTTTAACGATTTTGACCTCTGGACTGATATTTTTATTGGTATTTTATCTATTCGATCGGCTCTTGCCGTCAAAAAACTGACCCTACCTGCGTAGAATCTAAATCTAAATTCGTTAAGGTGGAGCCGATGTCAAATTTAAGAAAACCCTTTATTGCGTTACTTTCGCTAGTTTTTGTCTTAGCGGCACTTTCGCCAGCTAATGCGGCAACTCTTTCTACTTCACAAGAGCGCACCGTGAAGGCACTCTTCAAAGCACTGGCCTCAAGTCAACCCGCAACTATTCAACGAGCCATTAATCGACATGTAGCCAGCGGTAGCTCTGCTGCGCTTTATTCTGAATTAGTTAAAAACCATTTCACAAGTAGTGAATACTTAAAGTCAATTGACAAGTTCGGAAACATCAGTCCCACCATGCAAGACCCTAAGGGTAGATACACCTATAAAAACGGTCGAGTGACTTTAAATAGCTACTTTGATTTCGCGGATGGTATTTATTTAGATTTCAAATTTAATAAATCCGGTAAAATTACTTCTTGGTCAAAAAGAGATGTTAAAAGAGGCACGAAGGTAAGTAGCATCAATAGCGTTTACCCACTTACAGTTGATTACTTCAATGCTGGCACCCGAATTAATTCTGGAATCATGGCAACTAATGCAAATGGCCAGGCGTTTGTGCAATTAAAATTTGCCCGCGAATTTGGTGGTTTAATTTCGTGGACGCTACGCGGTAATTATCGCTCACCTGATGGGGTAGTACACATTATTGAAACCACTCCAATAGGTTGCGTTGATAGTGGCGGCACTGTTTATTTGGAAGGACTAACTCGCACCTCGCCAGTAATCGCTAAAAACACCGTAGCTGTTTTGGTAGCCCCGATAGAAACCGAATGTGGAAGTAGAGGAAGTTCAAGACCAGCTTCTATCTTGTTTACTACTGGCTGAAGCCCTCGGGCATTTGGGTTTGATGATTAGCGGCTACCGCTAGCCGTTCTATTGTCTCTTTATGCTGCGGAGCAATTGTTATTAACTCCTGAGCAGTTGCACCAGTAAATTCACTTCCTATAAAACCTGGTGACATGGTGCAACCGAATAATCCCCAATCTCCTCCTGGTACTAGTTCACCCGCTTGCCATACTTCCTTGGGAATAACGAATTGAACATTCTCAGCTGAATCACCCAATATGACTTTTTGATATTTTCCATCGGGATGAATCAAGTGCAATTGAATCGGATTACCTGCATAAAAATGCCACATCTCATCATGTTTAAGTTTGTGAAAAAAAGAACAACTGAGTGGGGTTTGTGAATACAAGGCAATAATTGCAGTGCTAGTTGGATTTCCAGTTAACTTGTCTATTTCGCCCACATAGGTGTTTTTGTAAAATGTGCCTTCTACCGGCAAGCGATCAAGATTTAGTCTGTCAATAACATCTTGGGCAGGCAGAGCATCAGTAGATTTCATAAGAAGAGTTTAATTCACCCCTTGCTTTTTGACTCGAAGAAGAGAACACTTATTAAGACAAACCTTATTGGGGGTGTCAAGTGAAAGTTTCAGTCATCATTAAAGGCAAATCTGTCCAGAGCATAAAACCAAACGCGACACTAGTTGAGCTAGTCCAGAAACTAAATACCCACAAAATTGGTGCATTGGTGGTTTCAGAAAACGGCACAGACATTGTGGGGATCGCTTCAGAGCGAGACGTAGTGCGTCACATGCAAGGGAATTTTGATGAATTAAAGAATTTTTATGTCACAGACATTATGACTAAATCAGTTTTTACCTGCAACTCTCATGCCACAGTTGCAGAGTTGATGAACATCATGACCAATATGAGAATTCGACATATTCCGGTGGTTGATGATGAGCAAAAACTTCTCTCGATTGTCTCAATTGGGGATGTAGTTAAGGCCAGAATTGATGAAATTGATGCTGAGCGCAAGGCACTCACCGATTACATCACCAGTTGACAGAGAACTGGTAGCCTTTTAAAAGAGAAAACAATTAGTAGGAGTAAATATGGGTACTTCAGGAAATCCTGCGAAACGTGAGGCGCAAGCTGCTAAAAAGAAGGGCGGCCCCACACCACCTAAGAAGTCTGCAAAAGCTCCTGTGCCCTTACAGACCAAAAATCCAAAGAACATCAAAGCTAACGCGAAAACTAAGTCCACTCAACGCATTAGTAATTTCAGAGCAAAATAACTAGTAAAAGTGGCTTTTTTGTTGCACCCTTAGAAACAAGTACAAAAATTTCATGATGCGGTACTAAATCCTCCGAAAATCTCTTTCTTTAGAACTATATTTCTTGCCTCATAGTTCGACAAGGGGCATATATGAAACTGGCTGATCGGATCGAAAACTTAGGAACCGAAACTGCCTTTGCAGTTTCATTGGCTGCTAATGATTGGGCAAGTCAAGGAAACAAAATTTATCCTTTTCATTTAGGGGACTTAAATTTTGCAACGCCGCCTAATGTGGTTGAAGCAATGAATAAAGCAATTCGCGACGGTAAGACTGGTTACTGTCCAGCTGCCGGGATTCCTCAGCTTCGCGAAGCAATAGCAAAAGATGTTAGTGAACGCCGTAACTTAAATTACAATATCGAAAACATAATTGTGCAGCCTGGCGGTAAACCCGTCATCACAAAATTTATACAAAGTCTTATGAATACTGGTGATGAAGTTTTGTACCCTAATCCTGGCTATCCGATATATGAAAGTCAGATTGAGTACTTCGGTGGCATCGCTAAGCCTTATAGGTACTTTCCATCCGATACTGGCTTTAGCATCGATATTGAGCAAATCAAATCTTTGATTACTCCGAAAACAAAGGCAATTGTCTATAACGATCTACAAAATCCTAATGGAGCTGAATCAACAGCTGCTGAGCGCGAGGCGCTTGCTGAAATTGCGATCAAAAATAATCTTTATGTGCTCAGTGATGAAGCCTATTTTGAAATGCGTTTTAGTGGTAAATCTAAATCAATTGCGCAATTGCCCGGGATGCAAGAGCGCACCGTTATTTTGTATACATTTTCAAAAAAGTTTGCTATGACTGGATGGCGACTAGGTGCAGCCATCGCCCCGAAAGAGGTTGCTGCAACCATTTCAAAATTAAATACAAACGATGAGTCGTGCACAACTCACTTTGTGCAGTATGGGGGAGTAGAAGCCATTACTGGGGATCAATCCTTTTTGCCACCAATGCTCAACACTCTAAAAGAGCGAAGAGATGCTGCCTTACGAATTTTGCGCGAGATCCCTGGAGTTTCAGCCCATCAACCCGAGGCCGGTTTTTACTTGTTTCCTGAAGTCTCAGAACTCATGGATCAAAAAGGTTTTGCAGATGTTTCTGAGTTAGCCGAGGCGGCATTGCATGAGACTGGAGTTTCTTTTTGTACCAGATTACACTTTGGACGCCCACAAGCAAACGAAGAGTTAAAATATATCCGTTTAGCTTTTTCAGGAATTGATAAAAATGAAATCGAAGAGGGTTTAGGCAAGATGAAAGCATGGCTGTCTGCTTAGATTGCCAAATGAGCATTCCAAGTCAGCTTGAGTACGCTTACTCTTTGATTAAAGATGTTGCTGATTTTCCGAACCCAGGAATCTTGTTTAAAGATATAACCCCAATTTTGCAAGATGAAAAAGCCTTTCAAAGTGTGATTGATGATTTAGCTAGCCACTTAAATGGGGCAAACAAAGTAGCAGGAATAGAGTCCCGTGGATTTATCCTTGCCGCGGCTTTAGCTGCTAAAGGGGATTTAGGGTTAGTGCTTTTAAGAAAACCTGGAAAACTGCCAAGAGAGACTTATCGAGTTGACTACCAGCTGGAATACGGATCAGATTCATTAGAAATGCATAAGGATGCTTTAAGTTCTACTGATTCTGTTTTTTTAGTAGATGACGTACTTGCCACCGGTGGCACCATGTGGGCCGGGACTGAATTAGTTAAGTTGGCAAAGGCTAACTTAACTAATTGTGCAGTCTTTCTTGAAATTTCAGCGCTACAGGGACGTGAGCGGCTTAAAGGTCTTCCTTTGCATGCAAGTATCAGCGTCTAAAACACTAATACTATTCTGCAAAGTCACCGCCGCGTCCACTAATTTTTTTATTCTCATTTAAAGACTTGCTCTGTCTATTAAAAACAATCAAGAAGGAAATTAAAGTTATCGAGAGTACCGATAACAATATTGCGATCTCCATCAAGCGCCCTTTCTGCCGTCTTTAGTAAAGTGCCAATGCTAACAGTGCAAATATTGCGATTCCAAAAATTACCATTACAGCTTGAGTTAAGCCTAGAAAACTTCCTGATGCAGCAATAATTTTACCAGTATTTGTAGAGGCGCCAGCTAGGTCTTTAACGACCATTGCAGCCTCACGAACTATGGCTAGTTGTGATATCAAAGACAAAATTCCAGTTGTTCCAACTGCAGCTAAAGCAAAAAGCTTCACCTGATCTGAGGCGTCTGTGAATTGACCAGTTGCTAACAGCACTAGGGCAATACCAATAATCACCACCGAAACAAATTGTGATTTAACAAGATTGTTTCTCTGCTCATTCCAGGTTTGAATTAGTTGTTTTTCGTTCATCAATCTGACACCTTTTCTTTATAGTTTCTCCCCACTTTAGGGCAAACCAGCCAAGTTGTCCTCCACTGCTAAACCTAGATTAATTTGTCCTTGCGTGTCACGCTCTGGTAAAAAAAGTGTCAGGTAATGTGAGGACTTCTGGTTCCAGCAAATCCTGGGCAAAAAATCCCAGACTTAGCCCAGAACAGGATCGTATTATTAATAGATACCCCACTCGCCTTATCGCGTTTTCCGCAATTGCCGTCAGCTCTCTCTTAATTCTTGCCAGTTGCACTGGATCAACATCGTCTGATTCAACTGCCACAATGGGCGAAGAGATTCGCATCGGCCTTGAAGGCCCTTTGACTGGGGATCAACAAAAAGTTGGTATTGGCATGTTAAATGGCGCACAACTAGCCGCTGATCAAATTAATGATTCAGGCGGCGTGAATGGAAAGATGATCACAATTGTTGCAATTGATGATGCAACTGATCCCGACGTCGGTATTGAAGCTGCAAATTCCGCAATTGCTAGCGGACTAGACGCAGTTGTTGGCCCCTACAACTCCGGAGTAGGCGAGAAAACCCTGCCGCTTTATATCGAAGCCGGAATATTCCCTATGCGTTTAACTTCCGCAAATTCCACGCAGGGCCTTGGGTTTACTTTGCAACCGATGACTAGTCAGATTGCTCCGATGGCAACATCGGCGATCGTGGATTGGGCGAAGGCGCAAAGTGTCGCGATTATTTTTGATCAGAGCACTGCATACACTGCAGATGCAAATACTGCGATGAGATCCTTGCTAGAAGCAGAAAATGTAAACGTAACTATTGATCTTGCGATTGATCCGGATGCAGATGATTACACTGCTGCCGTAAGTGAAGCTCTCGCAACCAATCCCGACCTTATTTATGTGATCACCTATTACCGCGAAGGTGGTCTAATAGCCAAAGCAATGTTTGAGGCAAACACCTCGGCGCAGTGTCTTGCTGATTTTGGTGCCTATGACACTGGGTTTGTTGACGCCGCGGGCATTGAGGCAGCACAAAGATGTCCGTTAGTTGGTGTTCCAGCGCCCGATGACTACACAGATTCAGAATCTTTAGTTAGCGCCTACAGCGAAAAATTTGAAAGTGCCCCAGGAACATGGAGCCCCTACACATACGACTCGGTGATGATGCTGGCTGACGCTGCAAAAGAAGTTGGATCCTTTGATCCAGACAAAATCGCATCGTTTTTAGCAGAGCAGACAACTTGGAGTGGATGGACCGGCGGCGTAGGTTTTGACGCTGAAACTGGAAACCGTGTTCCTTCATCGCTTGGCGTGCTAAGCACAAGGGCAGATGGCACGCTGCATCTTGATGAATCATGGGCTGAAATGGCGCAAGCACAATAGGGCTGGACTTGTTCAGATTTTAAAGACAATCTGGTTCCACATGGTGTATTCTTCTCGCGATGAAACTAAAACATCAACTGAAGTTTCTGCCATCCTTGTTGTTTTTAGCTTTAATTTTTATAGCCAGCTGCTCGTCAGAAGTTGACAATTCATCTGATAGTGGAGTTAGTGATGAGCCTGGGCAGGAAGCCTCAGACAGCGCCGAAGGCCTAACGATATGCGAGCAAATTCTCGCTGGTTACTTAATTAAACTTAATCAAGACCAGATTGAAATTTGTAAAACAGATTCAACCTATGAAACAGCTAATGGTGAATTAGTTGGACTGCCAAATAATCAAGCAACTTTCTATTTATCAGCCCACGGTATAGAAAAAACCCAAGGTGCAACT
>CAZXCT010000028.1:0-16468 GCA_964639395.1 uncultured Bifidobacterium sp. | reverse complement strand
ACCTTTGGCACTGGCCTGGGTTACGCACTTTTTGTTGATGGACATCTCACCCCCCACTTTGAACTCTCCCGTAGCCCCATTGGCTTTAACAATATTTATGACAAATACATTGGCGAAAAAGAACGTAAGCGGCTAGGTGATTATTGGTGGTCGTGGCGAGTTTGGCGCTTAATTAATAAGTTGGCGCCAGTATTTATGTGGGATCGGCTTTATTTAGGTGGCGGTAATGCCTTGCGTTTAGCCAAGCGAGTTCAAAATAAATTACCTGAAAACATAAAAATCGAGAAAAATGCTGCCGCGTTAATTGGGGCTGCAAAAATTAAAGGCCCGCTAAATTAGCGGGCCTTTAAAATTAATTACTATTTAGTGACTGTGACCGTGTCCGCCGCCAGCTGGTTCTGGAGCATCTTCTTTTTTCTCTACAATCAATACATCGGTAGTCAAAAGCATTGCAGCAATTGAAGCAGCGTTTTGTAGTGCTAAACGCGTTACCTTTACCGGGTCAACGATGCCTTGTGAAAGCAGATTGCCGTATTCGCTGGTTGCGGCGTTAAAGCCTTCGCCAACTTTCATATCGGCAACTTTGCTGGTAACTACATAACCTTCTTCACCGGCATTTTGCGCAATCCAACGTAGTGGCTCGCGGCAGGCTGCGAAGACAATGTCAACACCCTTTGCCTCATCGCCAACTAGTCCCAATTGCTTTTCTAATACCTTGGCGGCTTGTACTAATGCGGTTCCGCCACCAGTAACAATGCCTTCTTCAATAGCAGCACGAGTTGCCGCAATTGCGTCTTCAACTCTGAACTTCTTTTCTTTAAGTTCAACTTCTGTCGCTGCGCCTACCTTAATTACGGCAACACCGCCAGAGAGTTTTGCTACCCGCTCTTGCAATTTCTCTTTGTCCCATGAAGAGTCAGTGGCTTCAATTTCGCGACGTAAAGTTGCAATACGATCTTCAACTAATTTTTTGTCACCTTTACCGCCAACAATGGTGGTGTTGTCTTTGGTAACAACAACGCGATGTGCTGAGCCAAGTACTTCCATGCCAACTTGGTCAAGTTTCATACCCATATCTGGGGTAACAACCTGCGCCGCAGTCAAAATTGCTAGGTCATCCAAAATTGCTTTACGACGATCACCAAAGGCCGGGGCCTTGATGGCAACTGAAGTGAAAGTTCCGCGAATTCGGTTAACCACCATCGTGCTGAGGGCTTCGCCTTCAACATCTTCTGCGATTAAAACTAATGGCTTACCGGCTTGAACTACCTTCTCCATTATCGGAAGTAAGTCAGAAACAGCGGCTATTTTGTTTTGTACTAAAAGAATTAGCGGATCTTCTAAGACCGCTTCCATTCTTTCGGTATCAGTTACGAAGTAAGGCGAAATAAATCCCTTATCAAATTGCATACCTTCGGTGTATTCCAGCTCAACTTCCATGGTGGAAGATTCTTCAACTGTGATTACGCCGTCGCGTCCAACTTTGTCAAAAGCATCGGCGAGCAAATTACCTAAGCTCTCGTCCTGTGCGCTGATGGTGGCAACCTGAGCAATCCCGGCCTTGTCACTTACTGGCTTGGCTTGCTTTTTTAATTCTTCAGTTACTGCAGTTACTGCCGCTTCGATGCCACGCTTGATCCCCATTGGGTTTCCGCCGGCAGCTAAATACTTAAGGCCTTCATGCACCATTGATTGTGCTAACACCGTGGCGGTAGTGGTGCCATCGCCTGCGCTGTCGTTAGTTTTGGTAGCAACTTCTTTTACAAGTTGCGCACCGAGGTTTTCAAAGGCATCTTCTAATTCGATTTCTTTTGCGATTGTGACACCATCATTAGTGATGGTTGGGGCTCCCCATTTTTTGTCCAACACAACATTACGGCCTCTTGGCCCTAAGGTCACGCGAACAGTATTAGCAAGGACGTCAACACCTCGCTCTAATTTTTGACGAGCCTCTTGATTGAAATCAAGAATTTTTGGCATTTTATTTTTACCTACCTATTGTTGAGATTTTTTGATCTGACCCGAATTGTTTCGAGTCAGATCATTTAATTTGTTATTTGTTTACTACCGCTAGTACGTCACGGCTAGAAAGTAATAAGTAATCCTTGCCGTCGTAGTTAAGCTCGGTTCCACCGTATTTGCTAAAAACAACGGTGTCGCCAACGCTGATATCTAATGGCAAACGCGCATCGCCATCTTCATTAAAGCGACCTGGACCAACTGCCAAAACTTTGCCTTCTTGTGGCTTTTCTTTTGCGGTATCAGGAATTACTAATCCTGATGCAGTTGTGGTTTCGGCATCTAGTACTTCGACCAAGACGCGATCTTCTAGGGGCTTGATATTTACAGCCACGCTTGACTCCCCTTCATGGGCTTTGGAAAAACTGGCGGGGACGTCCCGTCAGTATTGGCAAAATCGCCATGTCCTAATTTAGGAAACAGTTAGCACTCTGTCAAGTTGAGTGCCAACTTATCGCAAAAAGTGTCTTTGTTTATTGGATTAAGTTTAAAATGTAGCACAATTTATTTATTGTGCTACATTTGTTTTATGAAAACTTACGGGGTGCGCGAGCTAAGGCAAAATGCTTCAAAAATTCTGGACGAAGTCAAACAAGGTGAGTTAGTGACTATTACCGAATGGGGCAAACCAGTTGCCACAATTTCAGGAATCGAGAAAAGACTGATCGACAAACTATTTGAGTTAGGGGTTTTAACTCCCGCAGCGGATCCCGACGGCGAATTGCCCGAGCCAATAAAAATTAAAGGAAGTAAAACTGCAACAGAGATACTTCAAGAGCTCAGAGACGAAGAGATCTAGTTTGTATTATTTAGATAGCAGTGCTGTTGTAAAACTAATCTTCATTGAATCAGAGTCAACTGCTTTGCGCCAGTTTTTGAAAGGTGATTTGGTGTCTTCGGATTTAACAAAAATAGAGGTTTATAGAGTCTGTTCAAGATTAAATAAATCAAGCATTAAGGTCGCTGATCAGGTTATTAAAAAAATTACATTTTTTGATATTAACCAAGGAGTTATCTCACAAGCAAGAGATTTAGTTGATATCCCCTACCTTAAATCTTTGGATTCAATTCATATAGCCACTGTCAAAGGTATACAAAATTATATCAAATCTGTTATCACTTATGACAAACAGATGATTCGCGCGCTACAAGATTTAAAATTGCCTACCGCATCTCCAGCTTAAATATTTGTTAATTCAATGGGTTGGCTTGGATCAACCGCAAATTCTAATTCACTTGGCTTGATGTTGCTGCTTATCAATTGCGCCGCTAAGGCCGCTACCATCGCTCCGTTATCGGTGCAAAGGCCGGGGCGCGGAATTCTCACCTTTAAGTTTTGCTTTTCACCCTCACTGGTGGCTAACGCTCTTAATTGAGAATTGGCCGCAACTCCCCCGCCGATCACAACCGTCTCAATACCAAAATCCTTAGCGGCTTTAAAAGTTTTTCTCACTAAAACTTCAACTACCGCTTTTTGAAAACTTGCTGCAATGTCATTTACTGGCAATTGTGTATTGGTTAATTGATGATTCTCTATCCATCGCAAAACTGCAGTTTTAACCCCTGAAAATGAAAAATCATATGCATGATCTTTTTGGTCTTCTGGGGCGCTGAATCCTTGCGGGAATTTAATTGCCTCAGCATTTGCATTTTGGGCGGCTTTATCAATCCACGGGCCACCCGGAAACGGTAAGCCTAAAAGACGCGCAACTTTGTCAAATGCTTCACCAGCAGCATCATCCATCGTGCTACCTAAAGATTGAATTGGCTCTGATAATTTATTTACTTTCAAAATAGATGAGTGTCCACCTGAAACTAGCAATGCTATGGCTGGTTCAGGTAGTTTTCCGTTTTCTAGTTGATCTACTGCAACGTGGGCTGATAAATGATTAACTCCGTAAATTGGCTTATCAAGTGAAACCGCAAGCGCTTTTGCGGCAGCCACACCAACTACCAAAGCGCCCGCTAACCCCGGGCCACTAGTTACCGCAATAGCGTCAACGTCAGTTAGTTTTAGTTTGGCTTTTTCTAAAGCAAAATTAATAGTAGGGATCATCGCCGCGACATGAGCGCGGCTTGCCACTTCTGGCACTACCCCACCAAAGCGGGCGTGCTCATCAACGCTAGATGCTAAAGCCTCCCCTAACAATTTATAACCGTGCACGATGCCAATACCAGTTTCATCGCAAGACGTTTCGATACCTAAAACTATTGGCTCACTCATAATCCCCGCCAATCTAATTGCATGATAATTGCCGCTTTACCATTTGGGTAATACTTTTGGCGAAGTGCGATCTGCTCAAAGTTAAATTTTTTATAAAGCGCAATTGCTGCTTCGTTATCAAAAACAACTTCTAAAAACACTCGCTTTACCCCGCTAGTCTTTGCTTTTGCTAATAGTTGGGTTAATAGCTCACTCGCTAATCCTTTGCCTTGATATTTAGGGGCAATAACGAGAGTTTGTAAATCTGCTTCGGATCCGTTGAGTGCGATACCACCGTAGCCAATCAATTCTTCATTTTCTTCAAAGCACAAATAATGACGATTAGGTTGCGCCAACTCGCTCCAAAAAGATGCCTCACCCCATGGGGTTTGCGCAAATACCGTCAACTCAATCTCGTGGGCTTTAGGGATATGCCAATAGCGAAATTCTTTTAATTCAGTCATGGCTTTGGCTTCGCATCCGGGACTCTTAAATACAAAGGAATTGCCGGAAGCAAGATATCTGAGGGTAATTTAACTTTTGCCCCATCATTTTGCGCTTCATCTAAAATAAAATTTGTTACTTTTAATTCTTGATTTTGTGCGATGGCAAATTGCGCTTGTTTAATCAAATTTTGGGCTAGGGGGTAGACGTCTTCTACTATATTTTTTGAAGTGATCAGCTCACGCTTTAAAACTAGTGGGGTATCTACTCTTTTATTTTTTAGATAAGCCGTTGCATAAACTTCTTTTCTTCTAGCATCAGTTACCACGGTAAATTCGTTTTCAAAATTTTGAGTTATAGCAATGCCATCATGAGAGCAAATACCGTAAACCGGTTTTTCATTGACTAGCGCCATAATCTTTGCAGTAATAACACCAACTCTTAACCCAGTAAAAGGCCCTGGGCCAATTCCGCATAGGTAGTTGTCGATTGCTTTTGGTTTTAGTTGGGCTTGCGCTAGGGCTTGTTCAATTAAGTTGCTTGCTAACTCAGCATGACGCAAAGCATCAACCTTACTTACTGCTGCTAGCACTTCGTCTGCTTTGACTATCGCAACTGAAATCTGTGCGGTAGAAGTGTCGATCGCTAAAAAAATATTATCTTTCATTTTTGTAAAAACTCTTCAATTTCTTTATTTGCTGAAATTTGGATGGTGCGTGTTTCGTCTTGCGCTCGATCAGCGACTAATTCAATAATTATTGGGTCTTCTGATAAGTCATTGACCATTTCGCGTGGCCACTCCACGACCACTACTGCATGCGATAGATCGCTAATTAAATCTAAATCTTGGATCTCAGCCAAAGAGTTCAAGCGGTAAGCATCTACGTGCAATAAGTCTGGGCCATTTTGCAAACTTTTATGAAGCCGCGCAATCACAAAAGTGGGGCTGGTGACATTGCCTTTTACATGTAGGGTTTTTGCTAATCCTTGCGTAAAGGTAGTTTTGCCTGCACCTAAGTTGCCCGAGAGTAAAAGCACATCCCCCGCTTTTAATTTAGTGGCTAACTTTTGCGCGAGGTCTTGGGTTTGAGTTCTTGAGTGAGTTTGAATTGAAATCATTAATTCAAATAAACCCTTTTTAATCGCGTGGCTAAGCGGGCAATAATTTCATAGTTAATGGTGCCAAGCGCATCAGCCCAATCTTCTACGCTGGGGCAACCTTTTGCGCTATCGCCAAATAAAGTCGCAACTGCCTTGGGGTTATTAAATTCACTGCCTACATCAACAACGAATTGGTCCATACAAACTCGGCCCGAAATTTTATAAATTTTGCCAGCAATTTCTAAGGGGGCAGCATTTGCGGCTTTACGATCTATTCCATCTGAATAACCCAGCGGAATGACCGCAAGCTGGGTGTCGGCTTTAGTTGTATAAGTGTGGTTGTAGGACACGCCTTGCTGTGATTTTGCTGGCTTTAAGTTAACGATTTTTGCTTTCAAACTCATACTTGGTTTTAATTTGTATTGTCTTGCCTTTTCAACTTTGCCAGTTGGGTGAAGACCGTAAATAGCCAATCCTGGTCTTACTAAATCATAATGCGTAAGAGGTAAAGCCATAGTTGCCATAGAGTTTGCTAAATGAAAAATCACTGGGTCATTAACTTGAGTTTTTAGTTTATTAAACTTTGCGATTTGCTCAAGATTTATTTCATTTTCTGGTTCATCTGGGAACGCAAAATGGCTCATTACCCCCACTAGATTTAGTGCCGGGTTAGTTTTAATTGCCTGATAAAAATCTAAAAATCCTTCAAATGAAACACCGTTTCGATTTAAACCAGTGTCCACCTTTATATGAACTTGGGCTTTTTTGTTTTGCGCTTTTGCCGCTTGAGTGATCTTTTCTAACTGCGAAAGCGTTGAAACCCCTAAATCTATTTCGCGCGCGATACATTCTTGAAAGTCTGCTGCTTCATCGCCCAACCAAGCCAAAATCTTTCCGTTATCTTTTGCGGCTCTAAGTTCAATGGCTTCTTCAAATAACGCCGTGCCCAGCCACTGAGCGCCAGCCTCACGTGCGGCTTGCGCGGTTTGAATTAAACCGTGACCGTAGGCGTCTGCTTTAACAACCGCCATAAGTTGTGCGGTAGGGCTAAGTGCTTTTAAAGTTTTAATGTTTTCGCGAATTGCCGATAAGTCGACTTCGATCCAACGATCCATAGTTAACTCACCAACTCAACGATTGCAGTCGGGATTGACTGCGCAACTAAATCTAGTGCAGGCTCGGGCGCAAAGCTTTTTGCTAACCGGCCCGCTTTGCCTAAAATTGCTAAGCCCAAAATCGCCGCTTGGGCGAGTGAGGTTTTTGGATTCGCAGCGATTGCCCCGATTAATCCGGCTAATAAATCACCTGAGCCAGCGGTGGCGAGGGCTTGATCGCCAAATTGATCGATTAGTAAAAATTCATAATCTGGGCTTGCCACAATTGCCCCGGGGCCTTTTAGTAAGCAAATGGCGCCGGTGGTTTTTGCAATATCTTGCGCAAGTTTGGCGCGATTAGTTGAAAAGGGTATTTTCAATAATTGGCAGAGGTCTTTCGCCTCTTTTTCATGAGGGGTGATTAAAACTTTAATGTTTTTAGATTTAATTAACTGCTTTACTTGAGTTTTTGCCAAAAGTTGTATGGCAGTAGCATCCAAAATTAACTTTTTGCTTTCTGCAATAAATTTCATATGATTTTTTACAAAATTAACCTGACCCGGGCCCAGCACGGCAGCAGTAACTTTGCTTTGATTAGTTTGCCCATAAATTACTTGCGGAAATTTCTTAATTAACTTTTCGTCGGCTTCACCGTGATATGTCACCATCCCTACACCAGAAGCCAGTGCGCCTTCTAGTGTTAAAAGTGCTGCCCCCGGGTAATCTTTGCTTCCGGCATTTATCGCAACTACACCTTTAGAATATTTATGGCTACTGGCAGTTCGTTTTGCAAACAATTGTTTTAGCTCGGCTTCATTTGGTAGCACGGCAAGTGGTGAGAATTTATTTAAATATGGTGCTAAGCCGATATCTACAAAATGTATTAACCCCGTATAGTTTTTTGCCGGCCCCGTCACTAATCCCATTTTTAGCGCACCAAAAGTTACGGTGTAATCAGCTTTTACACAAAAGGCTTCGTTAAATACTTCACCCGTATCTGGGTTAATCCCGCTTGGTAAATCAACCGCAATTGTTACTGCCTTTTTTGAAACTACGCTAAATAGATTTTTAGCACTTGAAGATATTGGTGCACTTGCGCCCAGCCCTACAATGCCATCTAGCACAATATTGGCGCTCGCTACTATTTGCTTGGCAGTCTCTGAATCATCAGTGTGATTTACGCTAAGAAAGTTAAAACCTTTTTGTTTTAGGTATTGCCCGGCGACTAGGCAATCTTTGCCATTATTACCTTTGCCAATAATTGCCACAATTGTTGTTTGATTAGCAATTAGTTCGCTGTTTCTTGTAAGTTGAGAGATAAAACTGGCTAATCCAAAAGCGGCCCGCTGCATTAAGGCATCTTTCGGCAATTTTGTAATTAAAGCCGATTCGGCCTCTCTAATATCGGCCACCTTAAAAATTAAATTATGGTGCACCAAAATACTCTTTCTAGAGTTAAACGTTTTCGGCAATTACAAAAGCAGTGGCAATGTTGCCATCGTGCGAGAGTGAGATATGCCAATTTGTAATGTTTAAGTCTTTTGCCATTTGAGCAACAGTGCCAGTAATTTCTAAATATGGCTTGCCCCGCTCGCCCACTAAAATTTCACAATCGTGCCAACGTAATCCAGCCGGGGCACCTAATGCTTTTGCCACCGCTTCTTTGGCGGCAAAGCGAGCGGCTTGCGAAACAGTATTTTCACCCTTGCCACCAGGTTGAGTTAATTCTCTTTCGCTAAAAAGACGAGCAGCTAAACCAGGGGTACGCACTAAAGAGCCAGCAAATCGCGGCATATCAACAACATCAACACCAATACCGATAATCAAAATTGACTCCTCTTACTACTCAACCGTGACGCTTTTAGCCAAATTGCGTGGCTGGTCAACGTCGTGCCCCTTAACCTTAGCCAATTGAGCAGCGAATACTTGCAACGGAATGGTGGCAACTAGTGGCTGTAGTAATGAGGGTACTTTTGGTAAGCGAATTACCTGATCTGCATATTTTGAAACAACGTCATCGCCCGCCTCGGCTAAGGCCACTACGCTCGCACCTCTTGCCTTAACTTCTTGGATATTTGAAATAATTTTTTCGTGCAGGATTGGCTCATGCGTTAAGGACGGCACAATCACTATCACCGGAATATCTGCCTCAATTAAGGCAATCGGACCATGTTTTAATTCACCTGCCGCAAACCCTTCTGCGTGCATATATGCCAATTCTTTTAACTTCAAGGCGCCTTCTAATGCAACTGGATATCCCACTTGGCGGCCGATAAATAAAACGCTTTTTGCATCTTTGTATTTTTCAGCAATAGCTTTTACTTGCCCCATCGTGTCAAGCACTACGTCGATTTGATGCGACATATCAGAAATATCTTCTAAGACTTTTTTAATTTCTGAAGTTTGCCTTATTCCTTTTACTTGGGCTAAATAAAGTGCGATTAATTCCACCACAACTACTTGCGTTAAAAAAGCCTTGGTGCTGGCAACCGCAATTTCAGGGCCGGCGCGGGTATAAAGCACAGCATCAGATTCACGCCCGATAGTTGAGCCTTGGGTGTTAGTAATGGCGAGCACGCTTGCACCTTGTTCTTTTGCGTGTTTAACTGCCATCAAAGTATCCATAGTTTCACCTGATTGGCTTATTGCAATTACTAAAGTTTCGCTATCTAAAATTGGGTCGCGATAGCGAAACTCGCTAGCGATTTCTGCCTCGCAAGGGATACGAGTCCAACGCTCGATGGCGTACTTGCCAATTAGCCCGGCATGAAACGCTGTGCCACAGGCGATAAAAACTACCTTCTTTATTGTTTTGAGCGTTTGTTCACTAATTGCAAAATCTGCAAAGGTTAGGATTCCGTTTTCATTAATGCGCCCGGCCAAAGTATCGCGCACCGCTTGCGGTTGTTCGGCGATTTCTTTTAGCATAAATAATTCGTACCCACCCTTTTCAGCGGCGGTGATATCCCACTCAATTTCAAATTCTTTATACTTTGCACTTGTGCCGTCAAAGTTTATGATGTTGATGCTTTCGCTGGTTAGTTCGACAATTTGGTCTTGACCTAATTCAATCGCTGATTTTGTGTGTGAGATAAATGCTGAGACGTCGGACGCTAAAAAGTTTTCGCCAATTCCACGTCCAACTACTAAAGGGGAGTTTCGACGCGCCCCTACCAATAAGTCTGGCTCAAATGCGCAAATCGCTACCAAAGTAAAAGCGCCACGTAATCTTGAAACAACGCGCTGCATTGCTTTTGTCAAACTTTGCGTTTTGGGGTATTCCACTGCTAATAAATGTGCGACAACTTCAGTATCGGTATCACTGGCAAGTTTGGTACCAGTTGCTTCTAATTCACTTCGCAACTGCGAAAAATTCTCAATGATTCCGTTATGAATTACTGCAAAATTATTTTTTTGATCTACATGCGGGTGGGCGTTTAAGTCATTAGGGATCCCATGAGTCGCCCAGCGCGTATGTCCAATCGCACAAGTAGAGCTAGGCAATGGATCATCACCTAATAAGGATTCTAATTTTGTTAACTTGCCAGCTTTTTTACGAACTTCTAATTTTTCATCACTTACTACTGCTACCCCAGCAGAATCGTATCCGCGATATTCCAACCTTCTTAAGCCATCAACCACCACACTGAGTGCTTGTTTGCTACCGACATAACCGACGATTCCACACATATTGCGCTTATCCTAAGGCTAAGTTGCGTCATCCTGATAATTTTTTGATTGGTTTGTTTGATTAGGTTTTTCTTTTAATACTTCAGCCGCGATGTTTTTAGGGTTAAAATCTTTCATCGAGAGGTCGATGCCCTTTAGGCCGGCACTTTCAACTAAATCATCTCGCGCTTTTGTTGCGCTGGATCTAAATTGATTAAACATTTTAGCGCCGCTGCGAATGTACTCAGGTAATTTATCTGGACCAATCACTAATAAGCCTAAAACGGCAATCACTAAAATTTCGCCAAATCCCATATATTTACTTTACAGCGCGCAACTAGTTTTGACTACGTTTGCCAATTTTTCAGCAGAACTCTTTGCTAATTGATCAGTTTCTGCTTCAACCATGACTCTGATTAATGGCTCTGTGCCGCTGGCGCGTAATAGCACTCTTCCTTTAGCGCCAAGTGTTGTTTCAACTTCTTTGATGGTGCTTTGTAATTGGGCGTTTTCAATTTTGGCTTTATCCACTTGCGCTACATTGATTAAAACTTGAGGATATTTAGTAATAACTTGCGCTAATTCACCTAACGATTTTTGTTGATTTGTCATTGTTTGCATTAGCTGTAAGGCGGTTAAAATCCCATCGCCCGAGGTTGAATGTTTTCTGAAAATAATGTGTCCAGATTGCTCGCCACCTAATTGATAATCGCTGTTTTCCATTTCGGCTAAAACATAACGATCACCCACCGCGGTCTGCACGATATTTATCTTGTTAGCAGCCATCGCCTGTGTGAATCCTAAATTTGCCATTACCGTACTTACTACTGTGTTGTGTTTCAAGCGATCTTGTGATTTAAGATCAATCGCTAAAATTGCCAAAATATGATCGCCATCTATCAAGTTGCCTTCTTTATCAACCGCTAAACATCTATCGGCATCACCATCATGAGAGATACCTAGATCAAACTCGCCCTGCGTAACAACTTTGCGTATTTCATCGATATAGGTAGAGCCACAATTGCGATTGATGTTATAGCCATCGGCTTGCGCGTGAATGGCAAATACATTTGCCCCAGCTCGCTCATAAACTTCAGGTGCGATCTCACTTGCCGCACCGTTCGCGCAATCCACAACAAGATTTAATCCTTTAAGTGCCATTGGCTCAATGGTTTGCAAAAGGTAGGCAATGTAGGCCTGTTCTGCGTCGACTAAGTGCTTTACCCGCCCAATTGCTTCGCCGATTGGTGCCGAAAAGTCAGTATTCATCAATCTTTCAATTTCATCTTCTAATTCATCGCTAAGTTTTTTGCCATTGGCATCAAAAATCTTAATACCGTTATCTTGCATCGGATTGTGAGAAGCAGAAATTACAAACCCAGCATCGGCTGAGTAATAAGTTACAAGATAGGCAATAGCGGGCGTTGGAACAATTGAAGCTAACAAAACATCCACCCCAACAGAGGTGAGCCCAGCAACTAATGCGGCTTCTAGCATTTCACCGCTCGCGCGCGGATCGCGTCCGATTACAACTTTGGGTTTGTGGTCTTTAGTGTGATCAACGAGTACTCGAGCAGTTGCTTTACCTAAAGTTAAAGCTAACTCTGAAGTTAACTCGGTGTTTGCAACTCCACGAACACCATCGGTGCCGAATAGCCGGCCCATCGGTTAACGCTTTGAGTACTGTGGAGCCTTACGGGCTTTCTTTAAGCCAGCCTTTTTGCGCTCTTTGATTCTTGCATCACGAGTTAAAAAGCCAGCCTTTTTCAAAGTTGCTCGATTTGCGTCTAGATCAATTTCATTTAATGCTCTGGCGATTCCTAAACGTAACGCTCCGGCTTGACCGCTCGGGCCTCCGCCGTGAATGTGCGCAACTACGTCAAACTTTCCGTCAACCGAAACTGCTTTAAACGGCTCGGTAATAATTTGTTGGTGTACGCGATTAGGAAAGTAAACTGCTAATTCTTTACCGTTAACAACCCACTTGCCAGTGCCTGGTACTAAGCGCACGCGAGCAATTGCTTCTTTACGACGACCAGTGCCAGCACCTGCCGCAATTTTGCCTGCGGTAACTGCTTTACTAGCAGCAGACTCGCTGCTTACATAAGCTTCTGAAGTTTCAGCCACAATTATCTCCTAGTTGGCTATCTGCGCGACTTGATTTAATTCGTAATTTTTTGGAGCTTGTGCTGAGTGAGGATGAGTAGCACCGCTATAAACTTTTAATTTTTTGATCATTTGACGACCAAGTTTGTTGTGAGGCAACATTCCTTTAATTGCTTTTTCAATTGCCTTTTCAGGATTGTTTGCTAATAATTCTTCATAACCAGTTGCAGTTAACCCACCCGGAAACCCTGAGTGATGAAAGGCTTGCTTTTGTGTTGCTTTATTGCCAGTCATGGCAACCTTTTCAGCGTTTACGATAATTACAAAATCACCAGTGTCAACATGTGGGGCAAAAATTGGCTTATGCTTTCCGCGCAATAATTTTGCAGCGGTAGTTGCTAAGCGACCCAAAACCACATCATTGGCATCAATAACATGCCAACTACGCGTGACTTGCCCAGCTTTTGGTTGAAAAGTCTGCACTATTTCCCTTACTAATTATTTCGGCTTGCGGCTTACTCGAGGTGCACATAGCCCTACGATTGAACCGAACTGCAACAATACCCAAACCCGAGCGCTAGTTCAGCCTTGGGGTAAAGGAGCCTGGTGACACTTCCGTTGGAATTGGGGGTTGTGGGCTTTTTGATAGCTGCCCTGGCAACCTTCTCGATCGGGCTAGCCAAGAGCGCACTCCCCGCCGCTGCCACCATGCCAGTTGGAGTGATGGCGTTGGTCTTGCCAGCGAAAGTCTCGGTCGGGGCAATCTTGCCGTTGTTAATTTTGGGTGACTTAGTTGCGTTATATGCCTATCGCAAAACCACAGATTGGTCAGTTTTACGCCGTCTCGCCCCGTGGGTATTAGTTGGCTTTTTAATTGGATACGCATTTTTAGATCGTGCCGCAAGTCGTGAGGTTGGATTTGTAATTGGATTTATATTAATTTTTTCAAGTATCTGGGAGTTAAATAAAAAGCGCATAAATATAGCGGCGCTACCGTGGGACGATCAGGCTGGTGTTAAAAAAACTTTTATCACATCTATCACAGGTGTACTAATTGGTGCTTTATCTATGACGGCAAATGCCTCGGGGCCGATTATGGCGGTGTATTTAATTAAGGTTAAATTACCAATTTTGATATTTATGGGCACCACCAGCTGGGCATTTTTTATTATCAATGTGGCAAAAATACCTTTTAATATCGCTTTAGACTTAATTACGCTAGAAACTCTTACCTTTGGATTGATTATGAGCCCCTTGATCTTGCTAGGTGGATTATTGGGGCAAAAAGTTATTAAAAAATTAAATCAAGATAAATTTGAAAAATTCGCGCTATATTCGACTTTAATAGCAGGCCTTTTGCTATTTGTGCCAAGGTAGAAAGGCAAAATGAAAGATTTAAATGTGGCCATGATTGGCTACGGATTTATGGGCAAAGCCCACTCGCAAGCTTGGCGAAATGTTTCAAGATTTTTTGAAATTGAGCAAAATATTAATTTAAAGACCATCTGTGGTCGAAATGAAAGTGAATTAAAGAAAGTGCAAGTAAGAGAAGGTTGGCAAGATTTTGAAACTGATTGGCGTAAAATTATTGATGACCCTAATGTTGATGTAATAGACATTTGCACTAGCGGTGACTCGCATGCTGAAATTGCTATTAATGCCCTAAATGCTAATAAACATGTTTTGTGTGAAAAGCCCTTAGCAAATACCGTCGCACAAGCTGCTGCCATGACCCAGGCTGCTGAAAAGTCTAAAGGTAAGTCAATGGTGGGATTTAATTATCGCTTAGTACCGGCAATAAGTTTTGCTAAAGAATTAATGCAAGCGGGCAAAGTTGGACGAATATTTCATATAAGGGCAAGGTACTTACAAGATTGGATTGTCGACCCAAAGTTTGAATTGGTTTGGAGATTACAAAAAGATTTAGCCGGATCTGGTGCCTTAGGTGATATTGCTGCACATATTGTGGATATGACGCAGTTTGTCACCGGTCAAAAATTAACTGGGGTTAGCGCGCTAACTCATACCTTTATAACTGAACGCCCTTTAGTTAATTCAACTCAAATGGGCGATGTAACAGTTGATGACGCCACGATTTTTTTTGGCAAAACCGATCACTTAGCGATAGCTAGTTATGAAGCAACTCGCTTTGCTGCTGGTAGTAGAAATGACTTTGGGTTTGAAATATATGGCGATAAAGGCTCATTAAAATTTAATTTTGAGCAAATGAGTTATCTACAATTTTGTGACAACACCGAGGCAAAAGAGACCACCGGCTTTAAAAATATTTTAGTAACTGAGCCCACTCACCCTTATATGAAAAATTGGTGGCCGCCCGGACACCATATTGGTTACGGTGAAACCTTCACCCATCAAATTTATGATTTTGTTACTGCCATCAAAAATGACACTGCGCCTACCCCGTCATTTGCCGATGGGTGGCAAGTACAAAAAGTTTTAGCAGCAGTTGAAAGCAGCGCACAAAACAACTCAGTTTGGACTTTAATCTAATGAACGAATTTTCAGAATTTATTCGCACCCGCCGCTCAACACGGGATTTCAAATCTGATCCAATCCCACGTGAATTATTAAATGAAGTACTTGAGACTGCCAAGTGGTCACCTAGTTGGAGCAATACCCATCCATATTTTTTAGCAATCGCAGAAGGTGAAAAGTTAGTAGCCATTAAAAAAGAGCTCTTAGAATTATTTGATATTGCCTACCCGGCAATAGTTGGTGGAAAATTCAAAAAAATTAAACTCTTTTTCACTCGCCCCGGTTGGCCTGATGGGGATTATCGTACCTACTTTAAATATCCACCGCGTTTACAAAAATTTAGAGTTGCTACTGGCAAGGCAATTTATGATTTTCTTGGTATTGGACGTGCCGACGCTAAGGCTAAAGAATTGCAATGGCGCAAAAATTATGAATTTTTTAATGCACCTTGTGTGATTTTTGTATTTGTACATAGCAAAATGCGCGAGTACTCAATTTTGGACGCTGGGATTTATCTACAATCATTTATGCTCTCAGCCGAAGCGCATGGCTTAGGCACTTGCGCCCAGGGCACACTTGCTACTTGGGCCGGGCCAATTAGAAAGTATTTTGAAATCCCGCAAGATTACAAACTTATTGTTGGTATGTCAGTTGGATATAAATCAGATGCGCCAATAAATACTTTTAACCCAGGCCGACGTGATACGGATTTAAGTTTTTAATTATCTAATTCTGAGGCTTGATCGTCTGCTAAATCAGTAAAGTTAGTTTTTAATCCCTTGCGGGCACGCCGCTTGTCATTTAGCCAAGCAATCGCTGCTGCTACTGCAATCAAAAGCAAAATTGGTACCGCTAGCAGCGCCATATTGATTGGATCACCCGTTGGGGTGGCAACAGCCGCAAAGATAAAGACCAATAAAACTACTACCCGCCATTTTGAAATTATGGTTTTTGCTTCTAGTAAACCTACAAAGTTAAGCACGACTAAAAATAAAGGTATTAAAAATCCAACACCGAACACCAAAACCATCCGAAGGTAAAACGTCAAGTAACGATCAACTGGTACATAATTACCTACCCCCGCTGGGGTAAATCCAAATAACAACTGCAAACCAAATGGTAAAACTGTGTATGCCAAATATGCGCCGGCCACAAAAAGTGGTGCGGCTACCGAGACAAATAGATAAGACCAAAGTCTTTCTTTTCGATATAAACCAGGGGTTATAAAGCGCCAAATTTGCAAAAGCCAAACTGGACTAGTTAGTACCATGCCAGCAACTAAAGAAATTTTTATTTGCAGTGAGACGGCGTCCAATACCCCGCCTCAGACCAGGCG
>CAZXCT010000027.1:0-16591 GCA_964639395.1 uncultured Bifidobacterium sp. | reverse complement strand
ATTTGCTAAGAGAGATCGTACAAACATGGTAAAAATAGGTTTAGTAAACAAGAAGGCAATAATTAAATAAATAAATTTGAAAATACCCAAAGTAAAGGCAAAACCTCTCACGCTTCCGACGCTTAGCGCATAAAGCACTAATGAAACTAGCAACGTGACAAAGTCTGCTGCTATGAGCGTACGACGGGCGCTGAGCCAAGCAGTTTCAGTAGCCACTCTGATGCTTTTACCGTTTCGAATTTCATCATAAATTCTTTCAAAATAAACTACAAATGAATCCACCGTAATACCAATAGAAACAATTGCACCTGCTATGCCTGCTAGCGTCAAAGTAAATCCGACGCTGCGACCTAAGGCAATAAACAAAAACCACGCTAGTACGCCAGCTAAGCCCAAACTAAGCAGCGCAACTATGCCTAACAATCGGTAGTAAGACAGTAAGTAGATTGCAATTAAGCCCATACCAATCGCACCTGCTATTAAGCCAGCGGTTAGTTGATCTTGACCCAAAGTTGGGCTAATCGCCGAACTTTCTGCAATTACTAAAGTGACAGGCAAAGCACCAAACTTTAAAACTTGGGCTAATTGCTTTGAGCTTTCAATTGTAAAATTACCTTCGATTTGGGCTGAACCACCCAAGATAGGTTCAGAAAAATATGGGGATGATTGCACTAAGCCGTCTAGCACAATTCCAAACTGGTTTTGCGGTGTTGGTAATGCGCTTAAGCGAGTAGAGGCTTCCGCTAATTTTCTTGCCCCATCAGAATCAAAACTTAAAGTAACAATCCAGCCACCCGCGCCTTGATCAGGTAAGGCGGCGGCAGCGTCAGTTAATTGATCCCCGGTGATAAAAGCCGGTTCAAGTAAGAATTTTTGAGTGCCATCTTGTGAGCAAGTAAGAATATATTTAGTTGGATCATCAGGGATTCCACCTTGCAACACCCCAGGGACAAAACAATCTAAACTGGCGTAGGCCGCACTTAATTCTTCAGCGCTGTCTGCTGAAACTGGAACTCGTGGCACCAGAACTGGCTCAATCTCATCTACCGTAAATGCGATTCCAGTAGTTGCGGCTAATACCGGGCGAAAATCTAGCCGAGCGGTTTGTTTAAGTAAATTTGCGATTCCTTCAGGATTCTCACCTGGAACAGACACCACAATTGCCGCATTTTCTGCGGTTCCTTGGATAGCAACTTCTGCTTCTGCGACACCAAAGCCGTCGACTCGTTGGCGAATAATTTCTACGGTTTGATCAAGTTGCTCTTCAGTTAAGCTACCTTCGGTGCCAGCAGTAACTTGCGGAATCAAAATAACTTGAGAGCCACCTTGTAAATCCAGCCCGAGGCGTCCTTGATGCGATACCCCCGGCCAATAAGCCCAAGCGCCAAGTGAAATGAAAATAACAAGAAAAAATATGAATGCCCTAAGTGGTTTAGTGCGAGGGGCGGCCACTTAATCACTCACCTTTTTAAACATAGGAAAGGTCGCAAAGCTTTTTGCGACCGTACCTATTATGGCGCACCTGTAGATATTAGGTAGTAATGAGGGGTTTTTACTTAGAAAAGATCGAGTGGCTCTTGGTATTGGGCATTAAGTGGCGGTTTTTTGCCAAGTATTTGATATGCCAGCGCGGTAGCGATTCTTCCGCGGTTGCTTCGTGAAATCAACCCGCAGCGAACTAAGTACGGCTCAGCCATTTGCTCGACTACGTCAGATTCTTCACCGATTGCCATCGCTAAAGAATTTAGCCCAACTGGCCCACCACCAAATTTATTAATTATTGCTTCTAAAATTGCGCGATCGATTCGATCTAAGCCATGTTCATCAATTTCAAAAAGCGTAAGAGTCTTTTCGGTACTTTCTAAAGTGATATCCCCCGCCGCATGCACTTGCGCATAATCTCTTACGCGCCGCAAAAGTCTGTTTGCAACACGGGGTGTGCCCCGACTGCGGCGAGAAATTTCTTTAGAGCTAGTTAAATCAATTTTGATATTTAACAAACTTGCAGATCTTAAAACAATCTCTTCTAATTCGTTTTCTGGATAAAAGTCTAAATAAGCAGTAAAGCCAAATCTGTCCCTTAAAGGGCTAGGCAATAAGCCAGCGCGAGTGGTAGCACCAATTAGTGTGAAGTTTGGTAAGTCCAAACTAATTGCATTTGCCCCCACGCCTTTACCAACCACCACATCAACTCTGAAATCTTCCATTGCTAAATAAAGCATTTCTTCTGCGGGACGCGCCAATCGATGAATCTCGTCGATAAATAAAATTTCACCGTTTTCAAGTGAACTCAAGACCGCAGCCAAATCCCCCGCATGCGCGATGGCAGGCCCTGATGTGACTCGCATGGGCGCATTTAATTCTTTTGCCACAATTGCCGCCAAAGTTGTTTTACCTAATCCCGGCGGGCCTGAAAGTAAAATATGTTCTGCTGAGCTTTTGCGCCCAATTGCCGCATCTAAAATTAATTTAAGTTGATTGCGAACTCGGTCTTGACCAATAAATTGTGTTAAATCAGTTGGCCGTAAAGCGCCCTCTAGTGCTGCCTCGTCTTGTCGCAGCCCTAATTTTAATATCTCAACCGCAGCCGCTTCTTGATTATCGCTCATCTACTTAACTTTACTTAAATGACTTAAAGCTATTCGTAAAGCGCGCGATAAATCATCTTTACTCGCCCCAACTTCTTCAATCTCGCTGGCGGCCTTGGCCTCTTTTTCGCTCCAACCCAACCCCGCAAGGGCAGCGATTAAATCACTCTGCCAATCGCTGACTCGTGAATTGTCTGTTTTAGGTAGCTTTTCACTTAATTCTAAAATTATCCGCTGCGCACCTTTTTTGCCTATGCCTGGAATCGTTAAAACTTTTGCCACATCTTGATTCACGATTGCGCGGTGTAACTCACTCGCCCCCAAAACACTTACCGCAGTTAAGGCAATCTTTGGACCAATCGAAGAAACTGACCTTAAATGAGTAAACATTTCTCGCTCAGTTTCATCAGCAAATCCATAAAGCAGCATCGCATCTTCTCTAACAATCATCACCGTTGGAATTTTTATTTGATCACCAACTTGCTTGCCAGTCAGTGCATTACTAGAAACCGAAACCGCTATCCCAACCCCAGCAACTTCAACTGTCAAGTTAAGGCCATTTATTTCGGCAATTTCACCTTTTAAAAAATTAATCATGAAACAGCCTTTATCATTTTAGGGTTTTGCCATAAGTGGCAAATTGCCAATGCGATCGCATCCGCGGCGTCTGCTGGTGTAGGTGCGGTGTCTAAATTGCAAATCTTGGTTACCATCTGCGTTACTTGTTTTTTATCTGCTCTACCTGAGCCAGTTACCGCTGCTTTAACTTGAGTTGGGGTGTGAGTCACTACTTTTATATTAGAACGCGCCGCCACTAACATCGCAACCCCCGCGGCTTGCGCGGTACCCATTACGCTTCGTAAATTGTGCTGACTAAAAATTTGCTCGATTGCCATCACTTCAGGCTGATACTTTTCAACTGAATCAATTAAAACTTGCTCTAACTGCGCAAGCCGCTGCGCAATTGCAAGTGAGGGCAATGTGCGGGCAACTAAAACTTCGATTAATTCGACTTTACGACTTTTGCCATCTTGCACAATTGCGATTCCACAGCGAGTAAGCCCAGGGTCAACGCCCATGACACGCATGTTTTGACCTCTCTGTTAGAACCTATTAGATGCTAGCCAACTTTCGCCATGATTTCGTCTGACACATCAAAGTTTGCATAAACATTTTGTACGTCGTCCAAATCTTCAATGGCTTCAATCAATTCAAACATCTTTTTGGCAGAGACCTCATCTAGTTCCACAGTCATAGTAGGCACAAACGAAGCATCAGCCGATTCATAATCAAGTCCGGCGGCTTGCAGGGCGCTTCTGACTTTAACTAAATCCGCTGCTTCAGAGATTATCTCCCAGGATTCACCTAAATCATTAACTTCTTCTGCGCCGGCTTCTAACACCACCTCTAAAATTTGATCTTCGTCTTTACTGGTTTGCTTCGAAACAATAATTACGCCTTTACGGTTGAATAAGTACGAAACACTGCCCGGATCTGCCATGTTGCCGTGATTTCTAGTGACAGCAACTCTTACTTCACTGGCTGCTCGATTGCGATTATCGGTTAAGCATTCAATCAAAACTGCAACACCATTTGGGCCGTAGCCTTCATAAGTAATAGTTTGATATTCCGCACCGCCGGTATCAAGGCCACTGCCGCGTTTAATTGCTCTTTCAATATTGTCAACCGGCACCGAAGCTTTTCTGGCTTTTACGATTGCGTCAAACAGAGTTGGATTGCCTTCAGGATCTGGGCCACCGAGGCGTGATGAGACTTCTATTGCTTTAACTAATTTGGCAAATAATTTTGAACGACGCGCGTCAATAATTGCTTTTTTGTGTTTAGTGGTTGCCCATTTGGAATGGCCGCTCATTCACGCTCGCCTTTCTATAACAACGAAACAAAGTATTTGTGGATTCGATTATCCCCGGTTAATTCAGGATGAAACGAAGTTGCCATTAATTTACCCTGTCGCACCATGACAATTCGCTTCTCACCCGCCGCACCGGCTAACTGCGCTAAAACCTGCACCCCGGCACCGATTTTTTCAACCCATGGCGCTCGAATAAATACTGCATTGAATTGATCGACCCCAATATCTTTTAAGCTAATTATTTTTTCGAAAGAATCAACCTGCCGACCAAAGGCATTTCGCTTTACGGTGATATCTAACCCGCCAAAGGTCTCTTGATCAGTGCGGGTATCAACTACGCGATCAGCCAACATAATCATTCCGGCACACGAGCCATAAACCGCTTTATCTGATTTTATAAATTCTCGAATTGGTTCAATCAAACCTGCACGTTGGCTCAACATGCTAATCGTGGTTGATTCACCACCTGGAATTACCAAACCGTCAAGTTTATTTAAATCTTGGGCTGATTTTACTTTTTTTGCAACTACCCCAACACTCTCAAGCATTTGCAAGTGTTCTCGCACATCACCTTGCAGTGCGAGTACACCGACCTGCTGCTGGTTAGTTACCAACCTCTTCCGGCGTAGCGCTCTGCCGGTGAAAGCGTGTCTATGTTTATTCCGACCATTGCTTCGCCCAATCCACGTGAAACCTTTCCAACAACTTCTGGGTTGTCCCAATTAGTGGTGGCATCAACGATGGCGCGCGCACGTTTTACTGGATCGCCTGATTTAAAAATCCCCGAACCCACGAATACTCCGTCAGCACCTAACTCCATCATTAGTGCGGCATCTGCTGGCGTTGCGATTCCACCGGCGGTAAATAACACAACTGGTAACTGCCCTAAGCGTGCAACCTCTGCAACTAATTCATATGGTGCTTGTAAATTTTTAGCCGCGGCGTACAACTCTTCTTTGGGTAGATTTTTTAATCGAGCAATCTCACCTTTAATTGTCCTGATGTGACGAACTGCTTCTACTACGTTTCCGGTACCGGCTTCACCCTTTGAGCGAATCATGGCCGCACCTTCATTAATTCTTCTTAATGCCTCACCTAAATTGGTAGCACCGCAAACAAACGGGACAGTGTAATTCCATTTATCAATATGGTGAGATTCGTCAGCCGGAGTTAATACTTCAGATTCATCTATATAGTCAACACCGATTGATTCTAAAATTTTTGCTTCAACAATGTGCCCGATGCGCGCTTTGGCCATAACTGGGATTGAAACTGTCGCAATAATCTCATCAATCATGTCTGGATCACTCATACGAGCGACGCCGCCATCTTTTCGAATATCAGCGGGAACGCGCTCTAGTGCCATAACTGCAACTGCGCCGGCATCTTCAGCAATTCTTGCTTGCGTTGCGTCAATCACATCCATGATCACGCCACCTTTAAGCATTTCTGCCATACCGCGTTTTACTCTGCTGGTACCGGTTTGCGCTGCTGGTTTTTCTTCAGACACTTTTGCTCACTTTACGGTCGGTTGCCCTTAAGTCTAAGACCTAAATTTTAATCTGTCGATTTGAAGGGTTTTACCTGTTAGTTAAAGCCGGTGGGATTTGATCATCAAATTCAATTGGTTGTGGCAATTTGGCCCGCCCGGCAAGGCGAAACCACCGCACCACCCAGCGCCGCCGTACCGCCAACGCGGCTTTTTGTGCGTCATTATGAAAGGACCTGGCGTATTGCACCCGGCGACAGGCTGCCGCTAAATCAGTAAAAACTTGCGCTAATTCGATTCGACTAAACAAATCAGACTGCTGCTGAAAAAGCTTAATTAGACTTTTTGTTAAATCCCCCTCAAGCTGCCATTGGTCAAGCGGGGTTACTTCTTCTGACTCGCTAGAAAACGCTTTGCGCCAAGTTTGTTCAAGATTATTTTGCGCTAATTGCTCTTTACTTAGATTTTCAATTAATCTTCCGATGGCACTGGTGCGGTGTGCCAATTGGGTATCTAGAGAAAGTCTTGCCGCTTCTGCTTTTAAATGTAATCGATCAAGTCGACCCGCTAAATTAGATAAGTACCAGCCAATCAGTACAAGCACAAAAAATATTGTTAACCAAGTTGTCCAATTCATTAATTAATTATCTCAGATAACACCGCTCTGCGATCACTCCTACCTGAGCGAGTAATTCGGCCGTAAAGTTGCCCACTGAAATCCTCTCTAACTACCCCGCCATCTACTTGCGAAACTGAAGCATAAACATCCAAAATTTGTCGGACAATATTTGTCCAATCAAACTCTTTTGCCCTGATGAATCCTGAATTTCTCAAATTTTTACGCCGCGCTTGATCTTGCAATAGCCCAATTAATTCATTAGCTAGGCTCTCAGCGTTTCCGGCTTCAAATAAAGCACCCGCTTCACCGTTTTTTAATACGCGCTTAAAAGCAGACAAGTCGCTGGCTAAAACTGGACATCCTGCACTCATTGCCTCTAGCAACACAATCCCAAATGATTCACCGCCTAAATTTGGTGCTACATAAACGTCGCATGAAGTGTAGGCTTTTGCCTTTTCATTACTAGAGAGCATTCCTTTAAACACTAAATTCTTTTGTATTTTTGGACTGATCTCGCCAATCTCGCCCGGGCCAACTATTTCACAAATTAAATCCGGAAACACTTTTATTATTTTTTCTAAAGCAGCTAATAGCACTGCTAAGCCTTTGCGACTCTCATCTAACCGACCTAAAAACAAAATACGAAAGGGGCCATTCTCAATCGCTTTTGCCGGAAACTTTGTAAAATCTGACACTCTTACCCCGTTAGGAATTATCACCGCATCCCCACCAAAATGTTGCACCATAGTGCGCTTTGCATCTTCACTCACTGCGATTCGCGCTGAGATCTTTTCCATCATGGGTTGTAAAGCAAACTGCATATTCTTAGCCGCGTAACTGCGCTCATTAGAGGTGTGGTGCGTTGCAACAATTGGCCCGCGGGCGGACCAAGCGGCAATTATTGAAGGGCTGGGGCTGGTGGGCTCATGTAAATGCAAAATATCAAATTTATTTTTTTTGATCCAAGTTCGCGTTCGAGAAAAAGCCGCCGGGTCAAACTTAATTCTGGCTACTGAGCCGTTATAAGGTAAACCAATCGCGGTACCAGCGCTTGTTACATAGGGCGGCAAATTTTCTTCAGTTGCGGCCGGTGTCAAGACATTTACATAGTGTCCTAACTCGATCAAACTAATTGCTAAATCTGAAATATGTTGTTTAACTCCCCCTGGGGCAGACCAGTCGTACGGGCAAACTAAGCCAACTCTCATTTACCCAACCTCAATTGGCTTAACTTCGGGCCAGAGTCGCTGCATCAAATGACAATCAACTGGATTTTCAGAAATCATTACTTCGAAGCTATTTGCCATGCGTTGGGTTAAATCCTCAATCGCTATTTCGCGGGTTAAACTTTTGTTTATTTCGAGTACATCTCTAACCTCAGATAAAATTTTACCCGTTGGTGAATTATAAATCTTTATAGTGACTACCACTGCATCACCAGCGTATGCCAAAGCAGCTGGCCCAGCTGGCATGGAGGCAATTGAATTGAAAAAGTTCACCTTTATACCGGTTTTAGAGATATCTCTATCTGCTAATAGTGCTAATACTCTTTTATTATTTACTCGCTCAAGCAACTTATGAAACAAGTCAGAATTTTTATCTAACGCTAAAACCTCAAGACCTAAACCTGTTCTAAATTTGACAAACTTTTCATAAAGTTTAATCGGACGAAGTTGCTCTGCTACCGATGTGAGGGGTCGAAAGTTTGTAGTAAACCAATAGCCAGCCGCATCCCAATTACCCATATGTGGCAAGGCGAGTATCACCCGCGGATGTTGTGCTAAAACTTGTTGCAATTTCTCTTGGTTTGTCATTGTGAAGTACTCACTAATTTTCTTTTTACTCCAGGTATTTAATACAAACGCCTCATACCAATACTTAAAGTAGGATTCGACCGCTTGCGCGAGTAAAACTTCAAGATCTGTAGCCGGTAAATTTGTAACCTTTTTTAAATTAGCTCTCAACTGTTGCACAGATTTTTTATTTGCCTTGTAAATCTTGCGTGATAAAAGTGAAAAAAGCCTTCTCCCAGATTTTTCTGGTAAAAACTTAATTAAGGTCCAGGCTAAGTTGTAACCCCAATAAACGAAGAGTTGCTTCATCAACTTAAATTCTTGACTTGACGCCTCACGTGAGAGATCCTTTGCCCTACCGTGATTGTTGAAACTAGTGCGAGACCCCAAACCATTACCGCGCTCATCCAACTAAGTCCGAGTGCAGTAAGAAAAGTCCCCCACACCACAAATGCTAAACGTTCTGGTCGTTCGGCAATTCCGACTTTTGCCTCAAGGCCAACGCTTTCTGCCCTTGCTCTGGTGTAAGAAGTTACTTCACTCATTACTAATGCCCAAATAGTTAGCACCATAAGGGTGGTGTTTTGTATCGAATAAAAATAATAAATTAATGAACCCAAAATAACGCCGTCACTAATGCGATCCATAACTGAATCTAAAAACGCACCCCAAAGCGATTCTCGTTGCATTAAACGAGCCATTGCCCCATCCAGCAGATCTAATGCCGTGACAAAGAAAAGTAGTATCGAGCCGATTAGCCATTTACCCTGCGCAATAAAAATCACTGAAACTAAACTTGTCGCAATCACCCCGATCACCGTAATTAAATCCGGAGATACCTTAAGTTTTACTAAGACTTTTGCAATGGGGATTACAATTTTGTCGCTTACTTTTTTAAAGTAAAGATTCGCCTTCATGATTTATAAATCTGCCCACGCAGATTTCAATAATTCTCTTGTGTCTTCAAGTAGTTGATTCATCGCCTTGGCGCGGCCAATTACTGGCATAAAATTCGTATCCCCACCCCAGCGCGGAACAATATGTTGGTGCAAATGATCCGCCACGCTAGTGCCAGCAATCGCACCTTGATTTATCCCGATGTTAAACCCTTGCGCCCCCGCGGCTTGGCGTAAAACTTTCATTGCTTGCTGCGTTAGATGATTCATTTCAAGTAATTCATCTTCATGCGCTGTCGTAATGTCTGGGAAGTGACGAAAAGGAGTAATCAAAAGGTGGCCGGCGTTATAAGGGTATAAATTTAAAACTACGTAACACTTTTCGCCACGTTTAACCACCAAGTCATATTCGCTTTCTGCGGTATGAGCAGAACAAAAAGGGCAAGGCTGTTCAACTGTGCCATCTTTTCTGGCATTAGATAAATACTTACTGCGGTGTGGTGTCCAAATCCGCTGCCAAGCGTCAGGTAGTCCGGTTTCAGGATACATATTTATATCTGCACTCTAGTTTTTATTGTCGCAGCAATCTTTTCTATTGCGGTATTAATTGAAACACCGTTTTCTTGTGTTCCATCGCGATAGCGAAAAGACACCGCACCTTTTGCCACATCTTCATCCCCAGCAATCAACATGAAAGGTACTTTTTGCTTTTGCGCAGTTCGAATCTTTTTTTGCATGCGTTCATCTGATTTATCTACTTCTACGCGAATGCCCGCCTCGCGAAGTTTTTGCGCTACCTGATCTAAATAATCATTATGATTTTGCGCAATAGGTATCGCAACTACTTGCACTGGTGCTAACCACGGCGGGAACGCCCCCGCATAATGCTCTAACAAAACTCCAAAAAATCTTTCAATCGAGCCAAATAATGCGCGATGAATCATTACTGGACGTTTGCGCGATCCATCTGCCGCTTGATACTCCAGATCAAATCGTTGCGGTAATTGAAAATCAACTTGGATGGTGCTCATTTGCCAACTTCTGCCTAAAGCATCTTTAGCTTGCACAGAAATTTTCGGGCCGTAAAAAGCCGCCCCACCCTCATCTAAAGTGAGTGGTAAATCTTGTGCTTTTGCTGCTTCGGCTAATGCTTCGGTAGCGCGGACCCACTCTGCTTCGCTGCCAACTGATTTTTCAGGATTTCTTGTTGAAAGCTCTAAGTAAAATTCGCTCAATCCATAATCTCGCAAAAGTTCTAAAACAAAGTTCAGTAGTGAGACCAACTCGCCTTGCATGTCCTCAACACTGGTGTAAATGTGTGCATCATCTTGCGTGAATCCGCGCGCGCGAGTCAGGCCATGGATTACTCCAGATTTTTCATAACGATAAACAGTTCCAAATTCAAATAACCGCAACGGTAAGTCACGATATGACCTTCCTTTTGCTTTATAAATCAAATTATGAAAGGGGCAATTCATCGGTTTTAGGTAATAATCTTGTGCCGCTTTTTTTATATTTCCGGCTGCATCAAATTCGGCATCTAACTTCATTGGCGGATACATACCTTCGGCGTACCAATCTAAGTGTCCAGAAGTTTCAAATAATTGCGCTTTTGTTAAATGCGGGGAATAAACAAATTCATAACCGGCTGATTCATGCTTTTTTCTCGAGTAATCTTCCATTTCGCGTCGAATCACCCCACCTTTAGGGTGAAACACCGCTAAGCCTGAGCCAATTTCTTCTGGAAATGAAAATAAATCTAATTCGGTGCCGAGTTTTCGGTGATCACGCTTTTCTGCTTCACTTAAAAGGTGCAGATAATTATTAAGTGCTTCTTTATCAGCCCAAGCCGTGCCGTAGATACGTTGTAGTTGGGGATTTTTTTCGCTGCCCCGCCAATATGCTGCCGCGTTTCGCATTAATTTAAATGCCCCTAAATACTTTGTGTTTGGCACATGCGGGCCACGACACAGATCCTTCCAAACTACTTCGCCAGTTTTATTTTCTAAATTGTCATAAATTGTCAGCTCATTTCCGCCAACTTCCATTACTTCATCACTTGGGCCTTTAATGTCAATTAATTCCAACTTAAAGGGCTCATTTGCCAATTCTGATTTTGCCGCCGCTTCATTGGTGACTCTTCGAGAAAATCTTTGACCGCTTTTAATAATTTCTTTCATTTTAGTTTCAATTTTTTCAAGATCTTCTAAGGTAAAAGGCTCTTTAGTTTGAAAGTCATAATAAAAACCGTTTTGTACTGGTGGGCCAATGCCAAGTTTTACATCTCGGTAGAGCGATTGAACTGCTTGCGCCAATATGTGCGCCGTACTGTGCCTTATTACTGCTAGCCCCGCCTCACTAGTTGCTAGCACCGCTGATACTTCATCACCATCTTGCACTTCAGTTGCTAAATCAAGCAGTTCATCACCTTTTTTAACAACTACAACTGCTTTATTTGACGAAAAAATATCGCTATAGCTTGTTCCGGCGTCAACAATTTTTTGCTCAATCGCGCCATCAATATTTATTGAAACATTTACCATTTAAAGTTGATCACACTCATTCAAATCTCTGTTTTAACTTAGTCAAGGGCAATAAGGATTTACCTGCAGCATCAGTCATTTCAGTAATCTTGATAAAACCACTTCCGGTTAGCACTAACGGTGCACCATCAACGAGCTTCCAGATTTTACCAGGGGTGGGATTAATTATTTTTGCTTTAATTTTTGCCACAGTAGCACGTTCTATTTTTACTAACTGGCCATCTAAAAGTGCGCTGGCCCCCGCATACGGAGCGCTGGTGGAATCAATGTGTCTAATAATCTTTGCTGCTGACTGATCCCAGTTTATTCTAAAATCTTTCTCATCACGCCAGATTGAATATGTTGCTTTATTTTCATCTTGTTTTTTACCTTTAAGTTTCTTACCTGAAATTAAGTCCGAAATTATCTTAGAAACGATTTCACCACTCAACTTTGCAACAATATCGACTGCCTTGGCTAATCTAATCGGATAAGAGATGCTTGCCTTCTTCTGTAAAACAATTGGCCCTGAATCCATTTCTGAGTTGCCTAATAAAGCAGTAACTCCAATAAATTGATCAGAGTTATTTAACGCTGTCAATAATGGGTTAAAGCCACGATACTTTGGCAAAAGCGAATCATGTAAAACCACTAATTGTTTATAATCTTCACGAATTAATTTGCGCCAACCTACTGCAATGGCAACATCGGCTAATTCTTTACCGGCTTTGCCCAAGACTTTTATGCCGGCTGATTGCAACACATTCAGCATCTCGCTGTAAGGACTATCTTTTAAAGTTGTGTCATTTTCGACGATTGCTACATTTATATAGTCTGCATACTTTTTAGCAATAATTTCAGCGCAAGCGGCCCCTTTATGGCCACAAAGATAAACATCTATTTTGTTCATAATAGATACTGGAAAACCTCCAGCTACCCCCTCTAATTGAACATGTCGCGCTTGTATCGCTAACGATACCGCCCTTTAATCAGGGAAATTTATATAAACCCAATAAGTCGCAATTAACGCTGCGATAGAAACCAGGGCAACAATTACAAACCAAATCAATCTTGGACGCTTACGCCCAGAAACCGCCTTGAGAATTCTCACTCTAACCGGGGCAACCAATCTGCTCGCCCAGGCAAACTCGCTCGCCAAGACAACTAAACCTAAAAATATGATGGCCCAACCTGGCCCTGGTGTCACTAACAAAACTAAACCAACCGCTAAGAGTGTTACGCCGATAGCCGCAACAACGCTCTTCCATGCCACATCAGTTATTGGATTAGACCTCATCTTGGTTCTAAACTTTTTAAAAGGGCCTTTTAAATCCATAAGACTAGATTAATCACTCTTTCACTTTTGGCATACTCACGGATCGAGGGTTTCATTCATTCTAACCAAAAATTCATCTTTAATTTGCTTTACTAATTTTTGATCCTCAGAAAGCGCTCGCTGGTCAATCCAGCCAATCGGTTGAACATCGCGTGTGGTCGAAGTTAAAAATGCGGCGCTCACTTCGGCTAAGTAGCTAAAGGGCAAGTCACGCTCAACACAATCAAACCATTCGCAAACCAATTCTCGCGTTATCCCACCTAAGCATCCAGAACTCAAGGGCGGCGTAACCACTTCACCAGCTATCACCGCAAAAAAATTACTGCCGGTTCCTTCGCAAATATCGCCCGCAATATTTGGGACGATTGCTTCATCTGCATTCTGCGCTTTAGCTCTTGCTAATGCCAAGACATTTTCTGCATAAGAAGTTGTTTTTGCACCCGCTAAAGGACTTAATTGATTTCGTGGCATATTTATTGCGGCAACTTTTGCCCGCTCACCCCAACTCGGCAATTCACTCAGCGCCACCACCAAAGTTGCTTTAGCGCTATTGCGATCAGAGCCCAAAGGCCCATCCCCGCTTGTCAGCGTCACTCGCAACCTGGCTTGGGGAAGATCTTTATTTGCGTTTATAACTTCGTTGATAACGGATTTTAGATAATCGCTATCAGGAATATTAAGGCCTAAAAGATCAGCAGAATTTTTTAATCGCTTCAGATGTCGTGTTATGGCAAATGCTTGTGAGTTTTTTACTTGCAACGTCTCAAAAACGCCATCACCAACAGTAAAGCCGTGATCGAAAACGCTTACTCGTGCAGAATCATGTGGCACTAATGAATCGTTTACCCAAACTAAATTAACCATTGATCGACCCTGCCAAATTAAATAGCTTTTCGGTTTTTAAAACTGTTTCATCCCATTCTGCGCCAGCGTTTGAACCCCAGGTGATTCCGGCACCAGTGCCAAACTTAAGTAGATCTCTATCCTTCCAAAAAGTTCTTATCCCGACCGCTAACTCAGCCGTTTCGTCGAAAGAATTAATCCAACCGATTGCTCCACAATAAGGCCCCCGTGGTGAGTTCTCGAGTTGTGTTATCAAATTGAGTGCACTTAATTTTGGCGCTCCTGACACTGAGCCAGGTGGAAAGGTTGCTTCAAAAATCTGTTTCCAGCTGGTATTTGGTTTTAAATCACCACTCACGGTTGAAACTAGATGCACTAACCCTGGGTGTTCTTCTACTTTTAGTAACTGTGGCACCTTCACACTGCCGGTGGCGCAAACGCGAGAAAGATCATTTCTTACTAAATCCACAATCATGATATTTTCGGCACGATCTTTTTCACTTAAATCACTCGCTACCCGCCCAGTACCTTTTATCGGGGAAGATTCAATAAAGTCTTTTTCTCTTGTTAAATAAAGTTCTGGTGAAGAAGAAGCAATCATTACGTCTTTAGTCAATCTAAAGTTGCTTTCTGCCGCCACATTAATCACAGATGAATATGGGGCAGGGTTTCCTTTTAACAATAATTCTGCTAATCCTGCGATATCACCACCACTCGGCCATTGACTTGAGAGCACTCGACACAAATTTGCTTGATAGACCTCACCTTGTGCAATTTTTTCTCGTAAAGTATCAACAGCTGCCATGTACTGCATTTGATTTAGCGAACTCTTCCAACTAGTAGCAGCCACCCCCGGCCAGCGACCAGTAATTTGACTTGGGTTTTCGCTCATCTTTTCAAATTCCAATAACAACCAGTCATTTTCAAAACCGCCAACAACTACCCAATAACCAGGTTTTTCTAAATCTGATAAATCGATAGAGACGCTTTTTAATTGATCAAAAACTCGTTTATTAAATCTGGCAAAATCTCTCACGTGAAAAACCTTAGCCTCAATCCGCCACCTTTACCCACTAACAGAGCAGTCAGGTATCTTTAGCAGAGCATTCTTCGCGGACGTAGCGCAGTTGGTAGCGCATAACCTTGCCAAGGTTAGGGTCGCGGGTTCGAATCCCGTCGTCCGCTCTTTAAAAATCTAAAGTTTCGTTTCTTGCCGCAATAATTACCTTTTTACCAGTCTCCAGGGTATGCACCGCAATACTGTTATCAAAGGCCTCACGCAATTGCGGTGAGCTGACAACATCGTCAGAGATTCCTTCTAATAGCACTTTGCCATGACGCATAACTACCGTCCAATCTGAATACATATTGCTTAAGGTTATGTCGTGCATAGTAGAAACAATCGTGACACCATTTTTTCGCAGTGTTTCAATTTGATCCAAGGTTTTGATTTGATAGTGCAAATCTAAAGCGCTGGTAGGTTCATCAAGCAAAATTACTTCAGGCTCTTGCACGATGGCTCTCGCTAATAACACTCTTTGAATCTCGCCGCCAGAAAGTTGGGTGGCAAAGCGATCTTGCAGGCCAACTAATTGCAAAGTCTCAAGTGTTTGTTGAATCAAGACTCTTCCCCGACGCTTCTCTTTGCCCCAGCCATCCACCTTTGCTCTACCCAAAGTTAGGTACTCAGTCACCGTCATTCCGATTGGAATAAATGGGCGCTGCGGCACAAACGCGACATTGCGTGAGAGATCTTTATAAACTTCTTTACCATCAAAAGTGACTGATCCCGAATACGAAGTCATACCTAATAATGTTCTTAATAAAGTTGTTTTACCTGCCCCATTAGGGCCGACAATCGAAGTCCAGCTATTTTTCTTTATTTCTAAATTGACATGATCTAATACTGCGACGTCTTGATATTTGACTGTTAAATTCTCTACCTTGATCACTTTAAGCCACCCTTAGTCGTTCGTAAAACAAACAAGAAAAACGGTGCACCAATAAATGCTGTGATTACCCCGATTGGTAACTCGGCTGGTGCAATTAAAGTTCGAGCGCCTAAATCTGCTAACACTAAAAAGGCCGCCCCTGCTATTGCGATGGTTGGTAAGGCGCGGTTTGTCACTCGCCGTGTGATTCCTTTAATAATGTGCGGCACGATAATCCCAACAAATCCAATTAAGCCACTAACCGAAACTGCAGTCGCGGTAGCCATCGTTGCCGCAATCACTGCAATTATTCTGATTTTATTTGGTGATATTCCTAGTGAAAACGCCTCTTCATCACTGAGCATTAAACCATCTAATAATTTCGAAATCCTAAACAAAATTGCTAATGAAAACAGAATATAAATTGCCGCCCATTTCACGTCGTTCCAATCTGAAACTGTGAGCTGACCCAAAATCCACGAATAAACCGGACGCAAGACTTCAGTATTTCTCTGCTGCAAATAAATCTGGATCGATGAAAAAAACGCCCCCACTGCAATACCTGACAACAACAAGACACCAGGATTTGAGAAATATCGCCCCGACACTAAAAATGTTGCCGCTACTGCTGAGGCTCCGCCAATAAAAGCAAAAATTGGCAAAGCAGGATTAAATGAATTACTACTTGAAGTAATAGCAAT
>CAZXCT010000026.1:16418-17816 GCA_964639395.1 uncultured Bifidobacterium sp. | reverse complement strand
TTTCCAAGCGTGCGCCATAGGCCACTAGGCGAATCCTCCGTGGACGAGCCTACCGTCCTACGCTTGTGGGTAACTCCTCGTGCGATGGCACCTGCACTTACACCCCAGGGTTGAAAAACAGCAAGGTTGAGTGCAATCAGTGTTAGGTGTGCGAGGAGCCTAATCTTGTATTAGTTCTGTGGTTTCTTTCAGTTATTGCTGCAATCACAATCAAAATAAATGTTATCCCAATAAGTACTAACACGACATTTTCAATTGTTCTTACAAAAATAAATGCGACCAAGACGCTAGCAATTATTGATCCGACCCATAACATAATTGAAACTGAAGTGTCTTCTCTCGCAATTCTTCCGTAAAGTAAAACTTGCAAGATTGCAAATAAGGTTCCTTCAATTGCAAATAACCAAACATCTTTATATAAAATTGCATAGCCGCTGCCACCAATTGCATTAACTACAAATTCGGAACCAAAATAACTCAATAGAATATACAAAAATCCAATCGCACTTGTTCCTAACAAGGCAAGACGTAAAGCAGATGAATCATTTTTGCCCATCCGCGGAAACAAAACCACGGTCACCGCTTGCGGTAAAAAGAAAGCTATTTTGGCAACTAGCATCCCGACCGAATAAACCCCAGAATCTTCCGCAGACAAGACAACTCTTGCTAGTAACACATCCACATTTACCAAAACATACAAAGCCAATAGTGCTTGAGTTGCCTTTATTAGACCTGGGTATTCATGGCTAATTCTTTTTGCTGAAATAAATTTTCGATGAGTACCTAAAATAAAGTGACCTATGAATGCACTAGCAAGCATTCCGAAAAAGAATGAATACGAAACAACACTTAATTCTGGTCTAACAACTAAGCCAATTATTGCAAAAAGACTACGCCCTAATCCTAATACTATATAAATGCCAGCTAATCTAAAAAAGAATTCATTACCTTGGGCGATGCCGGCTTGAGCACTTATAAATACAAATGGTGCCAAACTAGCAAGCGCTAAAAATAAAATCCAATATTCGATATCAAATAAATAAGAAAGTGGGTATGAGAGTATTGCTACCCCTATTAAAACAATTAATGAAACTTCTAAAGCAAATTTAAGTAGTGAGCCATAATTTTTCATATTTGCTACCCGGCGAGCAATTAGCGCCTGCATGCCCAAAGCCACGGTTGTGCCTATTTGAATTGAATTTAAAATTGCGCCGAATGCGCCAAAAGAGGCTTGATCAAGTGTCCGAGCTGCCACCACACTAGTTACGTACGCCAAACCTTGCGGAACTGCTAAACCGATACCAACCACCACCACGCCTTGTATCAAGCGGCGTTTTTCTGCTGGTGATGTATTCACAACCCCATCTTCCTCTTTTTGTGCGTCGGGGTGGCGGGATT
>CAZXCT010000026.1:1744-16408 GCA_964639395.1 uncultured Bifidobacterium sp. | reverse complement strand
CTTCGTCCCGAACGAAGCGCGCTACCAAACTGCGCCACACCCCGGTTAACTCGTGCGAGTCTAGGCTGTCTCTCATGGCATTAGCGCTCTACCGTAGATACCGCCCAGATCGACTCGACAAAGTAGTTGGTCAGGAGCATGTCACAATTCCGCTTTCACGCGCGATTGATTCGAACCAGGTACATCATGCCTATTTATTTTCAGGTCCACGTGGTTGCGGCAAGACAAGTACCGCACGAATTTTGGCGCGCAGTTTAAATTGTGAAAAAGGACCGACTTCAAATCCTTGCGGTGAATGCGAATCATGTCAGGCACTAGCGCCAGGTGGGGTCGGAACAATTGACATTGTTGAAATCGACGCCGCCACCCATCGCGGGGTTGACGATGCCAGAGACTTAAGAGAACGTGCCGCCTATTCACCGTTAGCTGGAAAATATAAAATCTACATAATTGATGAAGCTCATCAATTAACAGTTGACGCTAATAATGCTTTATTAAAATTAGTTGAAGAACCACCCCCACATCTTAGATTTATTTTTGCTACAACTGAGCCTGAAAAAATGCTTTCAACAATTAGGTCTAGAACTCATCAATATAATTTTCGATTAGTTTCTAAAGAAATTTTAGCAAAGCTAATGTCAGATATTTGCCAAAAAGAAAAAATCAAAGCTGAACCAGAATCTTTATTAGCAATTGCCCACGCCAGCGGTGGCAGTGTAAGAGACGCCCTTAGTTTGCTAGGGCAGTTAAGTGCTGGCGTTGATGAAAACGGTTTAACAAAAGATTTTGTAAATTGGGCATTAGGTTTAACACCGACCAATTTATTAGCAGATTTAGACCAAGCAGTGACAATTGGTGATCTAGCAAAAGCTATGCAAGTAGTGCATGAATCATGCGCGCAAGGAATTGAACCACATCGATTTTTATCTGACTTCTTAGAGTTTTTAGGCGCTAAATTACGAGAGCCAACGGTCTTGGCCAACTTGAATCTGGTTAAGAATTTAACTAATGCAGCCACCAGTGTTTCAACCTCAATTTCTAATTTGCGCTCGTCCACTAATCCTGAATTAGCGCTAGACCTAGCTATCGCGCGTTTATTTATCAATGAAGTTAATGAAACAGTCAAACCAGAAAGTGCTCCCGCCGCTTCAGTTGCAAAGCCACCAGTTGCACCCGTTAAAGCCCCACCAAAAAAACCAACCGTAGTTTCAGAATTAGCTGATGTGAAAGTTAGATGGGCCGATGTACTACAGGAGTTAGCACGTGAAAGTAGAGTTTCTTGGTTGGTATTTTTTGGGTCAGAAGTTATAGAGCTATCTATTAATGAAATAACAATTGCTATTGCTGACTCAGCAAAATTGTTGCAGGCGCAAGAGCGCAAACACATTGATAATTTGAAAAAAGTTTTAAAAAGTTCTTTAGGTTTACAGGTTGTAGTAAATGTAGTGCCAGCAGATAAATCCAAGGTGGTGCAAGACACCCCCACCATGCAAGATGAAGATGTAAAAGAAAAGTCAGGATTTGATTTAATTACTGAAAAATTAGGTGGTAAGAAGATTGATGAATTTGATGAAGGTGACAAATAGGTGTATCAAGGTGCCCTACAAGATTTAATTGATGCGCTAAATCGCCTGCCTGGTGTTGGCCCAAAAAGTGCCCAACGGTTAGCGTTTCATTTTTTGCAAGCTGACCCATCTGAAGTTAAGGACTTAGCGGATTTATTAATGTTGGTTAAGTCAAAAATTAAATCTTGCACTATCTGTGGTGCAGTTTCAGAATCTGATATGTGCAATATTTGTTCAGATTCTAAAAGAGATGCCTCAATTGTTTGCGTGGTAGAAGAAGTTAAAGATATCTCTGCTGTTGAAAAAACTAGAGAATTCAAAGGTCTCTACCATGTATTAGGTGGGGCGATTAGTCCGATTGATGGAGTTGGCCCAGATCAATTAAGAATAAAAGAATTAATTTTGCGAGCACAAAAAGGTGAAATCAAAGAAATTATTTTGGCGACTAATCCAAATCTAGAAGGGGAGGCGACTGCTTCGTACCTAAATAGAGTTTTAGAGCCAGCCGCGATTTTAGTGACCCGCCTTGCCAGTGGTTTACCAGTTGGTGGAGAACTCGAATATGCCGATGAGGTCACACTAGGAAGAGCCCTCGTCGGACGAAGACGGGTGTCTAACTAATTTCACCCATTTTCTAGAATGTAACTTCCTAGACTAAAAGGTATCTTCGTGGCGCTGATTGTTCAAAAGTATGGTGGCTCTTCTGTTGCTGATGCCGAGAGCGTTAAAAGAGTAGCGCGCAGAATTGTAGAAACTAAAAATGCTGGCAACCAAGTTGTGGTTGTGGTTTCAGCAATGGGTGATACCACTGATGAATTGATTGATTTAGCCGAACAAGTCTCACCAAATCCGCCCGGGCGAGAATTAGATATGTTATTAACTGCCGGTGAGAGAATTTCAATGGCGGTTTTAGCAATGGCAATTCATGATTTAGGTTTTGAAGCACGTTCATACACCGGATCGCAAGCAGGTTTGATTACAGATTCAACTCACGGTAAAGCACGAATTATTGATGTGACCCCTGGCAGAATTGCTCAAGCTTTAGCTGATGGCGCTATTCCAATTGTGGCGGGATTTCAAGGTGTCTCACAAGACACTAAAGACATCACCACTTTAGGTAGAGGTGGATCAGATACCACGGCAGTTGCTTTAGCCGCCGCCTTGAAAGCGTCAGTTTGTGAAATATTTACCGATGTCGATGGCGTTTTTACCGCTGACCCAAGAATCGTTAAAAAAGCACAAAAATTAGATCGAATTGCTTATGAAGAAGTTTTAGAGTTAGCAGCAAATGGCGCAAAAATTTTACATTCGCGATGTGTGGAATATGCCAGAAGGTTTGAAGTGCCGATACATGTTAGATCAAGCTTTAACCAAAATGAAGGTACCTGGGTAATCAGCCAAGAAGCAAAGGACACAACTATGGAACAACCGATCATTTCTGGCGTGGCACATGATTTAGGAGACGCCAAATTAACTTTGGTGGCTGTTCCTGATAAGCCCGGAATTGCTGCGACAATTTTTGAAACCGTTGCATCAAACGGTGTGAACATTGACATGATTGTTCAAAACGTTGCGCAATCAGGTACCAATAAAACAGATGTCACTTTCACTTTGCCAAAAACCGACGGTAAAAAAGCACTAGCCGCCATAGAAAGCATTAAAGATCAGGTGCAATATGAAAATCTTGTTTTAGATGAAAATATTGCAAAGATCTCATTAGTCGGTGCTGGCATGAAGTCTCATCCGGGAGTTTCGGCCAATTTCTTTAGAGCGTTAGCTAAAGCTGGAGTTAATATCGAAATGATTTCTACTTCAGAAATCCGAATCTCTGTTGTAACTCGCGCTGAAGATGCGACTAAAGCAGTGCAAGCAATACATAGCGCTTTTGATTTGGATTCTGACTCTGACGCACAAGTGCATGCCGGGACTGGTCGGTAAATATGGCTAAACCCAGTTTGGCAATTGTTGGTGCCACCGGAGCGGTTGGTTCTGTGATGATTCAACTAATTAATGAGCGCGAAGATATCTGGGGCGAAATTCATTTATTAGCTTCTGCCCGCAGCGCCGGTAAAAAACTGACTGTTAGAGGTAAAGAACTAATTGTTAAAGAAATTTCTGCCGAAAATTTTGAAAATATTGATGTAGCAGTTTTTGACGTACCTGATGAAGTTAGTACGCAGTGGGGGCCGGTCGCGGCAAGTAAGGGTGTAGTTGTAGTTGATAATTCAGCAGCGTTTCGTATGGATAGCCAAGTACCTTTGGTTGTACCAGAGGTAAATGCTTCTGAGATAAATAATCGGCCTAAAGGAATTATTGCTAATCCAAATTGCACAACGCTTTCGATGATTGTTGCCATGGGTGCGCTACATAAAAAATATAAAGTTAAAGAACTCGTAGTGTCCTCATACCAAGCTGCTTCTGGGGCTGGTGTTAATGGAATCGAAACTCTGCAAAAACAAATGGTTGAAGTCGCAGGTAAAGACCTGGGATCCCGTGCTAAAGATGTTCATGAGAATATTTCAGACTTAGGGCCTTTTCCGGCTCCGTTGGCATTAAATGTTGTGCCCTGGGCGGGCTCACTAAAAGCTGATGACTTCACTAGTGAAGAGTTAAAAGTGCAAAATGAATCTAGAAAAATTCTTGGGCTTCCTAAATTAAGAGTGACAGCAACATGTGTGCGCGTCCCCGTCATAACCACACATTCCTTAAGCGTGCATGCAGTATTTGAAGAGAAATTAACTGCAGCAGAAGCAAGAAAATTATTACAAGATTCACCAGGCGTTGAGGTTATGGACGATCCGGTAAACAAAATATTTCCGACCCCAGCAGCAGTAGTGGGCACAGATGCAACATGGGTAGGACGAATCAGGCAAAATCCTGAAAATCCCTATTCGCTTGACTTTTTTGTCTGTGGCGATAACTTACGTAAGGGTGCTGCTTTAAACACTCTACAAATAGCAGAACACTTTGTTGCAAATAACTTCTAGGCTGAACCCATGAATCAACCAAAAGTAAGTGTGGTTTTGGTTAATTATCGTGGGGTTGATGACACTTTAAATGCCATAGCAAGTTTAAAAAATTGCGACTGGGAGCAATCAAATTTAGAAATAATTGTTGTAGATAATGCTTCGGGTGATGATTCGCTAGCAAAATTAGAAAAACTCAAAAATGAAATAAAAATAGTAAAAAGCGAGCAAAATTTAGGTTTTGCCGGCGGTGTTAATTTAGGTGTCAAAAATAGCACTGGTGAAATAATCGCCTTACTAAATAATGATGCAAAAGCTGATGTAAATTGGATTTCTAGTGCAGTTTCAAAAATTAATTCTGAAAAAGATATTGCAGCCATCGCTTGTAAAGTTGTTAACTGGGATGGCACCAAAGTAGATTTTGTTGATGGCTCCTTAACTTGGTATGGAATGGGTTATAAGCGAGAAGCCGATAAACCTGTTGATCAAGTTATTGATTACGAGCGAGATGTGCTATTTGCAACCGGCTCTGCCATGTTTATTAAAAAAGCAATCTTTGAAGAAGTGGGTGGGTTTGACGAGAACTTCTTTATGTTCTATGAGGATGTGGATTTAGGCTGGCGACTTAATCTTTTTGGATACAAAGTCAAATATGTCCCAGCCTCAATTGCCTTTCATAAACACCATGCCTCAATTGAAAAATTTGGTCAGTACCACGAACACTATCTATTAGAAAGAAACGCATTACTCTCACTTTATAAAAATTATGAAGCAATGAATATTGATCGAGTGCTTCCTGCTGCGATGGCATTAAGTGTTCGAAGGTCTTTAAGCCGCGGCGATTTAGATTCACAAATTTTAGAATTAACCAATAAAAATATAGATTCACTCGATAGCGTCACGACAAATAAGGCCGCCTTGACCGGGACTTTTGCCATTGACTCTTTTATTTCTTTGCTACCGCAAACTCAAACAGCGCGTGATTTTATCCAAGCCAAACGCAGAAAGACAGACGCTGAACTGTTAGCACTTTTTAGAGAAGCGATGGAACCGGCCTACCCTTGGCCTAACTATTTAGATGGGTATCAAAAGCTAGTTGATGCATTTAAAATCGAAGAAAATTTTAAAAGAGAAAAAAAGCGAGTATTGGTTGTTACCGGTGAGCCATTAAGTGAAAATTTAGCTGGCCCGGCAATTCGTGCCTTAGAAATTACAAAAGCATTAAATGGTGAATTTGATTGTTTGCTTGCTACAACTAAATCAAACGAATTAAAACACCCTGAGATATCTACTATCAGCACTAGACATCGAAGTTTAAGAAAGTTAGTTAGTTGGGCTGACATAATTGTGTTTCAGGGTTTACTGATTTCAGAAAATCCTTGGATTGCTGACACTGAAAAAATTCTTATTTCAGACTTATATGACCCGTTTCACCTAGAAATATTAGAACAAAAGAAGCAAGCCCCCATCTCGCTGAGATTACGCGGCAGTCGAGACACCACCGACGCATTAAACCGCCAGTTAAGAAGAGCTGACTTTTTTATCTGTGCGTCTGAGCGTCAAAGAAATTTTTGGTTAGGACAACTTGCGGCTGAAGGCCGGATAAATCCATTTACCTACGACGCCAATACTGATCTTTCAAGATTAATTGACATAGTGCCATTTGGAGTTAGTAGTGAAAATCTTACTGAAAATAAAAATAATTTAAGAAATACTTTTTCAAATATAAAATCAGATGACGTGATCGCGCTTTGGTCGGGCGGTGTGTATGACTGGTTAGACCCTTTAACAATTGTAAAAGCTGTTTCTAAACTAAATAACCCTAAATTAAAATTAGTATTTATGGGATTGAGCCACCCAAACAAAGATGTCCCTGAAATGAAAATGGTAAATGAGTTAAAAGCGTTAGCTGACTCCCTCGCTTTAACAAACAAAAGTGTATTTTTTGTTGATAAATGGATCAACTATCAAGATCGTGGCGCATACTTAACTGAGGCAGATTTTGGTGTTAATGCCCACTTAGCCCATATTGAAACTAAATTTAGTTTCAGAACGAGAATTTTAGATCACTTCTGGGCAGGGCTGCCTACTATCACCACCACCGGGGACGCGTTAGCCGACTTAATTCAACAGCATGAAGCTGGAATAGTAGTTGGAGTCTCAGATATTGATGACTGGGTAAATGCACTCAACACAATGCTGTCGGATCAAAATCTTAAAAATAAATATGGAGAAAATGCCAAATTACTAGCAAAAGACTTTTATTGGAATAAAGCTTTAACTCCGCTCGTGAAATTTATTCGCACCGCAACACCTGCCCCCGATCGAATACTTATGCCAGATTTGCTAGGTGAAAGAAGATTTAGTAATCCTTATCTAGCAAGCTTTCCAAGATTGGCTGAATCCAACTTGATAACTGCCGCTGCTTTACTTAAAGACAAAGGATTAAAAGCTTTTCTTAAAAAAGTTGCCAAAAAAATATTACGAAGAAATTAGGGTAATTTTTGATATTCTTGAAGTACTGAATCAACATCCCCAATGGAATGCATTGAACCATGATCTAGCAACACCGCGGTATCACAAAAATCTTTGACGTTTTGCGCGCTATGTGTTACTAAAATTATGCTTCGACCTTCACTTTGCATTTCTTTGATCCGAGTAAAACATTTTTTCTGAAATGGTTCATCGCCTACTGCTAATACTTCGTCCACTAAAAGTAATTCTGGATCTGTGTGAATCGCAATTGCAAAACCTAATCGAGCGTACATGCCACTTGAATAGAATTTAACAGGAGTATCAATAAATTCTGAAATTCCAGAAAAGTCAATAATAGATTCAAGTTGCGCGAGAGTTTGCTTTTTAGTTCTTCCTAAAATTGCTGAATTTAGAAATATATTCTCACGACCAGTCATATCTGGTTGAAAGCCCGCACCTAACTCCAGTAATGCTGCGGTGGCAACTGGTCTAGTCACATATCCTTCACTCGGGGTAAGAACACCACTAATAATTTTTAATAAAGTGCTTTTACCTGAGCCGTTACGTCCAATCAATCCCACCGTCGATCCAGGTTCAACGTTGAATGTTATATGCCTTAACGCCCAAAAAATTTTATTAAATTTTTTTGCATGCCGGTCGGTCAAGAATTCTTTAAAAGTTGATTGATAGTACTTTCTAAACTCTCTACCTACCCCAGAAACTTCAACAATTGGACTCATAATTCAGCTGCAATCGATCCAGAAAGCCGCGCAAAAATCCTTTGCGCGAAGAGTAAAAATATCCAACTCGCTAAAACTGTTAGCCACAATCTAGTTGAAAAAACTGAATCAAAAAATTGATATTTCAATCCAGCTTCAGTGACCATTGGCGGCCATAGCGCTTGCTGCGCCGCCATAACCACGAGTGCGAAAGGGTTTGCTAGATACAGCTGTTGCAAAAATTGACTTGCCGGAAGAGTTGCTAAAAACTCCATGGCGAAAGTCCACGGATAAAGAATTGGGCTTAACCAAAAACCAAGCAGCAAACCAACCTCTACAATAAATTGTGTGTCTCTAAATCGCACATTCAAAACTGAAAAGATGAGCCCAGCGCCAAAGGCAACCGGGAAAACAATTAAAAATACTGGAATTAAAAACAGTAAATTTTGAAAACTTGGCCAACTGCCGTATACCGCATATCCCAAAATCAAAACTAGACTCTGAAAAAAGAAATTTACTACTGAAACTGCAAAACTAGTTAGCGGCAAAACCTCTCGTGGAAACCACACTTTTTTTAGTAAAGCACTATTAACAGTCAATGTAGTTGAGCCAGCAGAAATTGAATCACTCAATAAATTCCAAAAAATTAGCCCAACAAAAATAAATATTCCAAAAAGTTCCACTGATCTAGCGGCACCTAAAAATTGACCTACAACTACCCCGTAAATGAAAAGCATCACTAAAGGTCTAACTAGTGACCAGCCAATTCCTAAAACACTTCCTTTGTATCTTCCTGCTAACTCACGGTTTAGTAAGGCAAGTAGTAATTCGCGAGCACCTAACAAATCACGTAAATCTTTAAAAACACCAGTAGACCTTCCAACTGGCACCAAAGTAACCGTGGGGCCGATTTGTCGCATTGCCTCTGACAATTAATCTCCTAAAATTTATTAACTTGAATGCGGTTGATTAGATTTTGAGTAGGTTGGCTTACCCATAGCCATTATTACTACCAATCCTAAATATTCAGCAATTACTCCTAATGCAATCAAAATCAGGCCGCCTAAAAATAATAAGACAACCATCACCGACGCCCAACCTAGCGGAAGCGCTGGGTTGTTAATTCTTTCAATCACGAATGCGATTGCTAAAACAATTCCAAGAACTGAAGTTATGATCCCGGTGATCGAAACCAGTCTTAAAGGTTTAGTGCCTGAAGAAATAACCATTCGCCAAAACAAAGCCAGTAATTTGCTTAAAGAATAGTTCTTTGGTGGTCTCAGCTCAGTTCTAAAATCAGTTTCTACTGTTTCAAATCCACCACAAAACCATGTCAAGGCAACATCTACATAAGTACCAGGGCCGGTTTGGGTAGAAATCTTTCGAGCAATTTCACCATCAATTAATCTAAAACTAGAAAAATCAATTTTAGATAAATCCTTAGGAAACAATTTGCCAGCAACCCAGTGGGCAAATTTTGAACCAATCTTTCGCCACCAAGTATGCGGCGAGCCTTTTAGGTCTATGCCATAAACAACTTGTGAATTACTCTTAGTGGCTTTTAAAATAAGTTTTTGTATGTCTTTTGGGTTGTGTTGGCCATCTTCATCAACAGTTACTACCCAATCCGCGGTGGTTTCGCCAAGCCCCGCTAATACAGCGGCATGTTCGCCATAGTTTCGGCTAAGCCAGAGCGGTTTAACTTTTCGATTTTTTTTCGCGAGACGTTGTGCTGCTGCGACTGACTCTTGCGAACCAGCGTCCCAAACCAAATAAATAGACTTAAGATTCAAGTTTTTTGTGGATAAAATCAACTCGTCAACCACGCGTTCGATGGTATTTCCACCGTCATATAAGGGAATTACGACGTCGAGAGATTTGGTGGTGATAGGCACATCCAAATTGTAACGGGAATAGCCATCCAATAACCTAAATTGGGTGGTCAGAGAACAGAAAGGCCAATTTTGAGTCTGCTAGACCAGTTTGAAGTCAGCTTCAATGAACTCTCAAATGGCGCCTTAACACATGGTGGATTAAATGAATTGCAACCAGTTGAGGTTGCAGCGGTGGTGCAACAAGAAATAATTAGAGTTTTTAAAGAAATTAATCCTGGAGTTAAGTTAGTCGAATTACGTCTTGAATTATCTACGCATGATTATGAAAGATTAGGTAGATTCAATGCACTTTTAAATGATCGATTGCGCGATATTGTTCAAAAATTTAGTGAGCTCAAGCGCTATCCATTTGCACACGATGCGAAAATTTTGGTAGTCGAAGACCCGGCACTACCAACCGGTATTGTCCGCACTACCCCAACAATCGAAGAGTCGGTTGGGGATGCAACGCTCCCTAATTTATTTGAAGAAATCATTGAGACCATTGAGGAAGTAATTGAAGAGAAGAAACTAACTTACGAATTAATTTATGCGGGTGAGATTTTAGAATTAAGCCCAGGGACTATCACCATCGGCAGAGGTGAGAATGTAACAATTCAAGTTCCTGATTCAGGTGTATCTAGAAAGCATCTAGAGATTCTTGTAAGCGATGATGAAATAATTATTGAAGATTTAAATTCAACAAACGGCACTTTCATTAATGGAAAGCAAATTAACGCTTTTAAAGTTGAAGAGCCTGTTCAGATAAATTTAGGTAGTTCAAAAATAGAAATTAGAATTAAAGCTGAATGAAAAATGGATTTCGCTTAAGAGCGGCTGGGCGCAGTGACGTTGGCTCAGTAAGAAGTGAAAATGAAGATTCTGGCTACCTCGGCCCACATTTAATGCTGGTAGCTGATGGGATGGGCGGTCACGCGGCAGGCGAATTAGCAAGCTCAACTGCCGTTGCAATCATGGCGCAACTTGATAAACCGATGAGTAGTTCTGATGCCGAGTTAGCATTTGCTGCCGCAATAAATCAAATTGGTAGCGAATTAGCAAATGTAATTAAGTTAGACCCAGCACGTGCTGGTTTAGGCACGACTTTATCGGCGTCCTATTGGGATGGAAAAGATTTAACAATTGCGCATGTAGGTGATTCACGAGTTTATCTATTTAGAGATAACCAACTAACGCAATTAACCAAAGATGACACTTTTGTACAAACTTTGATTGATGCAGGGCAAATAACAGCTCAAGATGCCCTCACCCATCCGCAAAGATCATTACTTTTGCAGGCCGTCGACGGCACTAGTCAGCCAAAACCAAATTTAATCAAAAAAGAATTACAACTCGGTGATCGCGTGCTATTAGCTTCAGATGGATTAACCGCAGTATTAAGTGAGATAGAAATAGCACAAATATTAAGTGGTAACGATGTAGTTGGGGTTGTTACAAAATTAATTGAAGAATCTAACGAAAAAGGCTCACCCGACAATGTGACGGTTATCGTGGCAGATGTTGTAGCAGAAAACCGCAGCAGTGAAACAGCGGTTGTCGGTGCGGCGGCTGAGCCAAGAAATAGATTTGAGTTACCCGAATTAGAGTTTCCGGCGGATTCTTACCCCTTTGATCCGAAAGAGTATGCGGTTGAGCGCCAACAAGCCTGGATACGAATTGGGTTAAGTACTTTCATTATTTTGCTTTCCATTTTTTTAACCTTTTTAAGTTTGAGTTCATGGCTATCAGATCGTTACTTTGTCGGAAGAGTTGGTGATTCCGTAGCGATCTATCAAGGGGTAAATCGTAGTTTGGGGCCAGTTTCTTTATCTAGACCAATCAGTACGTCGTCTTTGCTGGTTGTCGCTTTAAGTGAGAATGATCAAATCTTGGTTGAGAACGGTTTATCCGCAGATTCACTTTCAGAAGCATTGTTCATTATTAGACGGTTAGATCAACGTGCGCTTTGCTCGCGCGATCCAGATTTTGAATTTTGCTTAGAAGCGCTCGAATCAGTCAGGCCAAAGTAAAAGTAATCGATAAGGTATTTAACTAAGGAGACGGTGTTTTGTCAGAAACTAGAAAGTTAGCTAATCGCTACGAGTTGGGTGAGCCAATTGGTCGCGGTGGTATGGCTGATGTTTTTGAAGCATTCGACGCCAGGCTTAATCGAACAGTTGCTATCAAAATTCTTCGTAGTGATTTAGCGCATGACCCCGCATTTATCGCCAGATTTAGAAAAGAAGCGCAAGCAGCAGCAGCATTAAATCACCCAACAATTGTTGCTGTTTATGACACGGGTGAAGATATTTACGGTGAAGGTCGATCGGCGACAAATGTCCCATACATAGTTATGGAATATGTTGACGGAACAACACTACGAGACATCATTAAAAGTGGTAGAAAACTACCGCCCGAACGTGGATTAAGAATTATCGCTGGTGTACTTGATGCTTTAGCTTATTCGCATCGTCATGGAATTATCCATAGAGATATCAAGCCTGCCAACATCATGATTGCGCGAAGCGGTGAAGTTAAGGTGATGGATTTTGGAATAGCCCGCGCCTTAGCTGATGCAAGTAACACCATGACTGGCGGACAAACTGTTATGGGAACAGCTCAATATCTTTCACCAGAACAAGCAAAGGGTGAAAATGTTGATGCTAGAAGTGATTTATATTCTGCTGGGGTATTGCTGTATGAATTATTAACAGGTCGTCCTCCGTTTGCTGGTGAATCACCAGTTGCAATCGCTTATCAACATGTTTCTGAAATACCCGCTTACCCTTCTGATATTGATGCAACAATCCCAAAAAGTGTGGACAGCGTGGTGATGCATGCTTTAAACAAAGCAGCAAAGGACCGTTACCAATCTGCTGAAGAATTTCAAGCTGATGTTGAAAGAATCATGGCCGGAATCCCAATCTCTAAAGAAAGTCAACCAAAACCAAAACCACAAGCATCGCAAAGACCAATTGCACAAACCAAAAATCGCTCACGCGGAAATAGTGTTTTAGTTTTACTAGCGCTTGCAGGGGTGTTTGTTGGTGGTGTAACTGTTTGGTTAGCGATGCAAATTTTTGGTTTTGACCCAAATAGTAGAACAATTGTTCCAAGCCTTGAGGGCTTGACCATTGAAAGAGCGACCGTACTTTTACAAGATGAAGGATTGATCCTTGGACAAATCACCCCAGAAAATAGCGAAAGACCAAAAGACACAATAATTTCGCAATCGCCTAACGCTGGGGTAGAAATCACACCTGGACAAATAATTAATATAACTGTTAGTGCGGGAGTTTCGAAAGTAACTGTTCCGCGCTTAATTGGTTTAGTAAGTATTGATGATGCTCGAAAAGTTTTGGCTGACGTTGGATTGCGGTTAGGGCCCGTAACAGAAACAGATAGCGAGCAAAAATCTGGTGTAGTTTTGGGTTCTAATCCACCTGAAGGAACCGCAGTTGACGCCGGAACACAAATTTCAATAACAGTTTCAAGTGGATTAAAAGTTATCCCACAAGTTGTTGGATTACCTGAAGCACAAGCGATCGTTGATTTAACAAATCTTGGATTTAAGGTAGAAATAATTCAGCAAATCGGAACCCCAGAGCAAGTTGGTCTAGTAATTGCCCAAGCACCAAAGCCAGGAACTAAAGCTAAATTTGATTCTTTGGTAACAATAAGTGTTGCAGTTTTAGACTTAACAGCACCACCGGTTGAGCCTGAGTCAACCGAACCTGCGCCTAGTTAAATTTAAGAACGCTTTCGTTAGCCGCTTGCCAAGCCGTCTTCCAGTTTACAAGTGGATTTAATCCCGCTTCACTCCATTTTTTATTTGATAGCACCGAATAATTAGGGCGCTTAGCTGGTCGAGAAAGTAAATCACTCTTCACTGGCTTTACCTGTGATGCATCAATATTTAAAGTTGTTGCGATAACTTGTGCAAATTCAAACCAAGAGGTTTCACCGGCATTTGTACAATTATAAATTCCGAATTCAGGTTTTTTTGTTGTTAAATCTAAAATTGCTTCAGCAATATGTTTAGACCAAGTGGGGGCACCTATCTGGTCATCCACTACTTCTATTTCTTTTGCGGATTGTAAGAGTTTGGCAATAGTTTTTGCAAAGTTACTGCCAACTGCCCCATAAACCCAAGCCGTACGCAAGATCCAAGTTTTTTTATTTAGCGCGATCGCAAATTCTTCGCCTTGTAATTTACTTGCGCCATAAACCGATTGGGGATCTGTTGGATCACTTTCTAGATAAGGGGAGGTGGCTTCACCTGCAAAAACGTAATCTGTTGAGAGGTGAACTAAATTTGCGCCTTTTGCTTTACAGGCTTTAGCGATTTCACCGACTGCTATGGCATTTATTTTGCTTGCTAATTCGACTTCTGACTCAGCCTTATCCACTTGGGTGTACGCAGCGCAATTAATTAGTAAATCAAATTCATAATTTTGTAGATTATTAAAAATAGATTCTGGGCTAGAAAGATCTAATTCGGCTCTAGCCAGTGCTATGTGTTTAATTTTTTTTTCAATTAAAAGCTTAACTAAATCTGTGCCAACTTGGCCAGAACTTCCGAGCACTAAAATTGTCATTATTTGATTTTAGGTGCAGCTGATTTATGCTTCTTCCACCAAGATTCATTGTCTTTGTACCATTGCGCAGTAGCTTTAAGACCTTCATCAAAATTAACTTGTGGTTGATAACCTAATTCATTTGATATTTTTGTAATATCAACGCTGTACCTTAAGTCGTGTCCCTTGCGGTCTTCTACTTTTTCAATGAGCTCTTCACCGCCACCCATTACTTCAAGTATTTTGTAGGTGAGTTCTAAATTCGTTAACTCAGTGCCACCACCGATGTTATAGATCTCGCCCGATCTACCTTTACTTAAGGCGAGCGCGATCCCGCGACAATGATCATCTACATGAAGCCAGTCTCTAATATTTAAACCTTTGCCATAGAGTGGAACTTTTTTACCTTCTAAAATGTTGGTGACAAATAATGGAATTACTTTTTCAGGAAACTGAAATTGTCCATAGTTATTACTGCAGCGCGTAAT
>CAZXCT010000026.1:0-1644 GCA_964639395.1 uncultured Bifidobacterium sp. | reverse complement strand
TAAATAGAGGTATAGGGCCCGACGTAAGTGTCAGTAATTTTAGTATTTTTGCCAATAATGGCAGGGCCTCTGATAATCGAGCGAGTTATGTTGGCACCCTTTTCAATCACAACGCGACCGATTAATTTAGATTCACTATCGACTGTGCCTTCATTTTTTGCCTCTAGCGTTTCTAGAACTGCCCGATTACATTCCAACATATCTTCTAGGCGTCCTGTGTCCTTCCAGTATCCGGTAACTAAATGTGGTTTTACAGAATATTTGTTATCGACTAACCATTGAATAGCATCCGTGATTTCTAATTCGCCTCTGCCAGATGGCTTTATTGCTCTAACTGCTTCATGAATTTGTGTTCTAAACATATAAACACCAACTAAAGCTAGATCACTTGGTGGATCTTTTGGTTTTTCTACTAACTTCACCACATCGCCTTTGTCATCGACAACAGCAATACCAAAACTTTGTGGATTTGAAACTTTTGTTAACAAGATTTGGGCTGCCGCTTCACTTTCAGCAAACTCTTGTACTAATTTTGTAATTCCACCTAAGAGAAAGTTATCCCCCAAATACATTACAAAGGGCTCTTCCCCTAAAAAATCTTTTGCGATCAATACCGCGTGCGCCAAACCTTTAGGGGTATCTTGCGGAATATAGGTGGCTTTGATCCCTAAGTTGCTGCCATCTCCGATTGCGGCTTGAACTTCTGCGGCAGTATCACCAACGATGATCCCAACATCTGTGATACCCGCATCGCGAATTGCTTCTAACCCATAAAATAAAACTGGTTTATTAGCAACTGGTACTAATTGTTTAGCTGAAGTGTGAGTGATTGGGCGCAAACGAGTGCCGGCGCCGCCCGCCAAAACCAGTGCTTTCATGAAACAGACTCTACTTGACCGCTATTTACTGCTATTCCAGTTTGGGTATTTTTGGTGTGCATCCTTTATTGCGACTGCCCGATTAAGTACGGCAAGTCGTTTTTGGATTTCTTCTAATCGCAATAAGAAGTTTGCCCCCACAAATAAAAAGATCACAACAGTTAAATAGAGCACCACATCGGTGGCGCGTGGAATGCCAAAAAATTGGGCAAACCTACTTGATAAGTCTTGCGAAACAGTAAGGGTAATCACGCCAATCAAAAAAGAAATAATTAGTAATTTTTGCCAGGCTCTTGCTCGGGCAGAATTTCTTTTTTTTAGTAACCAAAGTGAAAACACTATTGTAGAAACTACGAGTAATATTCTAATTAACATAATTCCTCACTTAAAAAACAAATCGCTTAGTATATTTATGCTGTTCCATAGCGATTGGCCTCTTTTGTATTTGAACTTTGGATACAGAATTTCAACCGCAACCTCTTTATACCTAAAGTGCTTTGCTGAAACGATCTCAACAAGTTCGGTAGCATGGCTCATCCCGTCACGCTGAATGTTTATATCAAATATTATATTTTTACTAAAAGCCCTAAGCCCGTTATGAGCATCAGTCAATGGTAAACCGGTAGAAAGTTTTGAAAATATTACTGCTGCCTTTAATACAAGCTTTCTGAGTAGGCTTAATTTCGTTCGCTTATCTAAAAATCTTGACCCAAAAACTACATCTGCTTCACCGTTTTGAATTGGCACAATAAGTTGATCAATATCT
>CAZXCT010000025.1:0-18039 GCA_964639395.1 uncultured Bifidobacterium sp. | reverse complement strand
CGAGGCGTGCTCCTTTGGCCGCTCGGACACGCCACCGAGTAAATCGTACGGTGGGTTAAGTTTTATGAATTTTTTGCGTCGAGGGTTGTTCTGTTTTGTAAATATGGTTGCAAGGCTTTAGGGATATCTACCCCACCTGTGGCATTTTGATGGTTCTCTAATAAAGCCACTATGGTTCGAGTCATAGCAATTAGTGTGCCATTTAAGGTTGCGACATATTGAGTTTTATTGTTTTCGTCTCGCGTTCTTATCTTTAATCTTCGAGATTGATATTCAGTGCAGTTAGAGGTAGAGGTTAGCTCTCGATATTCACCCATCGAAGGGATCCAAGCTTCACAATCATATTTACGAGAAGCGCTACTTCCAAGATCGCCAGATGCGACATCAATAACTCTAAATGGAATTTCAAGGCGGGTGAGCACAGTTTTTTCGATGTTCAATAACTTTTCATGTTCTGCTAGAGCGTTTTCTACCGTGGTGAATACAAACATTTCTACCTTGTCAAACCAATGCACTCTAAATATCCCACGAGTGTCTCTGCCGTGAGAGCCTGCTTCACGACGGTAACAAGGTGAGTAACCGGCATACCTTATAGGTAATTCTTTTGCATTTAAAATTTCATCCATATGCATTGCCGCTAGCGGTACTTCGCTGGTTCCAACCAAATACAAATCATCTGATTCAATTCGATAAACATTTTCAGCAGCTTGCCCTAAAAAGCCGGTGCCTTCCATGGCTTGCGGTTTTACTAAAGCCGGGGGGATCACTGGCGTAAATTCGAACTCACGAGCAATATCCATCGCAAAATTAACTAATGCCAACTCAAGCAGTGCACCATCATTTATTAAATAATAAAAGCGTGAGCCTGAAACTTTTGCCCCGCGTTCTATATCAATAAGTTTTAAATTATTACCAATTTCAACATGATCCAATACTTTTATACCCAATGAATCAAAATCTTTTATTGCTCCATTAGTTTCAAGAATTTTAAATTGTGATTCATCCCCGACAGGGGCCGCTGCATCAACTAAGTTAGAGATTTTTTTTAAAGCTACTTCACTATTTAATCTTGCCGCTTCAAGCTCGTGTGCTATCTGATCAATTTCGGTTGCTAGCTTGCCCCCTTTTGAAGTTAATTTCTCAAGCAGAGTGAGGTCTTTAGCTGCCTTAGCTTGTCCCACTTCTTTGCCAAGTAGTTTTTGTTGGTTTCTTAAATCATCGGTTTTAACTGTGAGTGAGCGCCAAATAGTGTCCTGATTAAGAAATTCATCAACTAAAGCCGCTGACTCGCCACGCGCAAGCTGTGACTGGCGCACTAACTCAGGCTGGCTTCTAAGAATTTCTGGATTAATCACAAACCTCAGCCTAGTAGAAGGTGGCGCTCGGCTTGGCGTAGAAAGAGGTGGAATGATTACCTACTCGACCGCAAGAGGTGAAGTTGGAATCCAATTGGCTATCGCCTAAAGCCGAAGCTAGACCCACTCAAAATAAGGGTTGGGGTAGTTATGCAATCTCATTTATTGCTAAGGGTGAAAGTGTTGCCTGTTTTGGTGGCACAGTAATTAATAAAGCGGAATTAGCTAACTTCACAAAAGAGAGAATTTCTCGATCAATCCAAATTGATGAAGAACTTTATTTAATGTCTGGTGAAACGCCAGAGCCAGGGGATCAAATTAATCATTCATGCGATCCAAATTGCGGATTATTGGGCCCAACAATTGTGGTGGCAATTCGCGATATAAATGTAGGTGAAGAGATTGCTTACGACTACGCCATGAGCGATAGTGATGATTATGACGAATTCAAATGTGAATGTAAAAGTGAAAATTGTCGAAAAATTGTTACCGGCAAAGACTGGATGCGAGACGACTTACAGCAAAAGTATCAAGGTTTTTTTAGCCCTTATCTTGAGAGAAAGTATCAAGATTTAACGAAATCTAAAAAACCTTAATCTAATTGCGCTTATTATCAATACAATGGCAGGCCATAACGCCGCTATATATCTATTCAAAAATCTTTTTGGATTAAGAACTAATCTATAAAACCATTCTAAACCAATTTTTTGAATAAATTTAGGGGCGCGTTTTTGTAGGCCAACAATAAAATCAACACTTGCACCAAAGCATAAAACTAGCGAAAGTGAAGAAATATTTTTCTGAGACAAATATTTTGCCAAAATTTCTTGCTTAGGGTGGCCCAGCGCCAAAATTAAAATTGCTAGATTATTGTCTACGCATAGTTTTTCAATATTTTCAGCGGCTTGTTCAGAGGCTTGCCATATTGCATCATTGACTAGTACTAAATTTAAATTTGGGTATTTAGCGTTCAAACTATTCGTTATTAGATTTGCGTCAGATCCACCGATAATGCCCACCCGAGTGTCGTGAGTAAGATTTTTAAAAATCTCTGGCAATAAGTCACTGCCCGTAACACGCGAAATTTTCCGACCTTCCACAATGCTCGCGGCAACTGCTAAGGGCCACCCATCAATGAGTTTTAGATCTGCGGCTCTTAGAAATTCTCTCAAACTTTGGCTATTTCGGTAGCTGCGTAATTGCCCAGCATTCGGAGTAACCACAAAATTGGTCACAGGGGTAGACAAAAATTCAAAAATTTTTTTAAAAACTTCCCCTTGGTCGGCTATGGTTAATTCAACCGAGCTAATTCTTAAGCTCTTCAAAGTAAAGCCTCATATAGCTGCTGGTGTTGCTTAGTTGCTAAATCCCAGTTCAATAATTGAGTTTGGGCAATTGAAGTATTCGAGAGTTTCGTTGGATTGTTAGCAAAAGAAATCAAGGCAGCGACAAAATCATCAAGCAGCGCACAATTAACCATGACATCTTCTTTTAATTGAAGTTCTTTTAGTGCCTCGATGTTATTGGCAATAACTGGCACACCTAAGGCATGTGCTTCTAGCATTGGTAGGCCGAAACCTTCATATATAGAGGGCATCACTAACGCAGTAGCACCTTTAACTAAAGCCGCTAGTTCAGAATCCAAATTAGCTCTCACTCTTTTAAACTCTTTTGGTAGTGAACCCCAAGCATCTCTACCTACATGAATAAAGTCAAAATCTTTGCTGAGTCCGCTTTTAGAGATTGCTCGCGCGTAGGTATCAAGATTTTTTCTTGGTTCAATAGTGCCAATCGATAAAAAATATGGTTTTATATTGTCAAAACTCTTTATGTTTTCATTGGGTAGTGAATTACCGTGTTGAATAACATGAACTAAATTTTCATTAATTTTGAATTTCTCAATAACTTCACCAGCAACACATCGACTCGGGACAATTACTGCATCTGATTGTCGAACAGCTTTTTCAGCATGAAATTTATAATAAGTTTTACCTAATAAAGAGGCTGTCTCTGGATACTTCCACCAAGTTAAATCATGCAATGTAAAGATTTGAGATTTTGCTTTCGATTTAGTTAAAGGCGGATAAGTTGGAAAGTGCGCAATTTTGTGATCGCCACCTTTATTAGCAGCTATTAGATCACTTAATAAAAGATTGAGTTTGTTACTCACTGGTGGTTGCCAAGCGCTAATTATTCCTGCGGCTAGTAAGCGCCGACCAATTTCTGTGGAATATCGCTCCCATCCGGTGGTGTAGCCCTTACTCCACGAACGAGCGTCAAACCAGGCGATTTCAACCATAAGCTAGAACTTAGTCTTAGCTTTAAAAACGTGATAAGAAAGACTTAGCCACATGGTCGAATTTACCCCTAAATGGGCTGCTTGCATCGTTTACTTTAATGATTCTACCTCGTTAAATAATCTCTTGGAAGACCTTTCAACGCAGGTCGCTAAACCTGAAAAAATATTTATTTGCGACAACAATTCGTTACATAAACCTCAAGTTATAAACAACAATTTAAATATTGATGTAATCACGCTATCAAATAATAAAGGCTTTGGGGCAGCAGCAAACTCCACAATGAATAAAGCTATTAGTGAAAATTTTAATAACTTTATCTTGTTTTCTCAAGATGTAAGAATTCATCAATCTGATGCAACTTTAAAACTAGTTAGCGCACTAAACGAAAAAACTACAATCGCCTATCCAAATATGAATGACAGAAATACTAATGAAGTATTTTCGATGGGTGGTTCGATTAATTTTCAAACAGGAAGAGTATTTTTAAATAAAGAATTAAATAATAGTGAAAAATTTTGGGCAGATGGTTCAACTTTAGCAATAAATAAATTAGGATATGAATCTGTAAAAGGTTTTGATGAAAAATATTTTATGTACTTTGAAGATGTGGATTTTTGTTACCGGGTAAAAAAAGCTGGTTATAAACTAGCGCACATTCCAGTAAAAATATCTCAGACCCCAAATGGTCCAACTGCGCTACAAAGAAGTAAAAATAGTATTCGCTTTGCAAAAAAGACTCAACAAAAATGGTTTTTAGTGGCCGTTATCATCAGAAATTTTTTTGGCGCGATAAAGTCACTACTAAAATTGGATTTCTTGAATTTTTGGTTTAGATTAAAAGGCCTAAGTCTGGGGTTAAACGAAAAATGATGGCTACAAATTGGGGAACCGGCTCTACCGATGAATGGAAGAGCACGCTAACAATTCGCCTTTGGCTTACTGACTTGTTGGCAATTTTGTTAGCGGTTTTTGTTGGTTTGGTAGTTAGATATCGCTCATTTTGGCAAGACGGGCTAAGTGAGTTTGAGCTTTTAATGCTGCTGTATGGATTTTTGATCATTGTGATTTGGCTGGCGGCATTGCAATTTACTAAAAGTAGAGAAATAACAATTTTAGGCTTTGGTGCCGATGAATATCGCAGAGTTGTGAGCGCCAGCGTTTTAGTATTTGCGTCTATTGCAATTTTTTCTTATGTATTTAAATTAGAGATTTCACGCGGATTTATCTTAATCGCACTGGTTTTAGGTTTAACTTTTCTTTTCATCTCAAGACGCACCTTAAGACGGCGATTAAGCAAAGCTCGCGAAGAAGGACGTTATATGTCGCGAGTCCTTTTGCTGCAGGGCAGCGGGCAAGATCATGTCGAATCTAGATTAAGCGCTTCGGTTTATTCAGGTATGAAAGTAGTTTCAAGAATTCAAATTGATAATCTGATGGAATTTAATTTAGATAATATTTCTTCCGAAGCCCTTAAAGAAAAATGCGATGTGATTTTAGTTTCACAAAGTGCTGATGTTTCAGCTTATGAATTAAGAAAATTAGGCTGGGCATTAGAAAATTCAAAAATTCGCTTAGTGGTTGCCCCAGCAGTTACTGAAATTGCCGGCCCCAGGTTGAAGGTAAGCAATGTTGAGGGGCTGCCTTTATTGCATGTTGAGCAACCATCGTTTTCAGGGCCAGCCCAATTTACGAAACGCTTAGTTGACATTTTTGGGTCAACTTTAGGACTAATTTTGTTAGCGCCAATATTTTTGTTCATTGCAATAATTATTAAAATTTATGACCGTGGGTCAGTTTTATATATTCAAAATCGGATTCGTCAATCAAATAATGTGTTTGGAGTTTATAAATTTAGAACTATGACGACTGGCGCACACGACTTAAGAGATGAAGTTATGAAACAAACTGGTAAGGATTTGCGCTTAGCCAAAGATCCAAATGATCCTAGAATTACTAAACCGGGCAAATTTCTTCGTCGTTGGTCTATCGATGAATTGCCTCAACTAATAAATGTTTTTAAAGGTGAAATGAGTTTGGTTGGTCCGCGCCCACCGCTCGCAGAAGAAGTTGAACAGTATGAATCAGCAGAAAAGCGACGATTGTTAGTAAAACCCGGGCTGACTGGGCTTTGGCAAGTTTCTGGCAGATCCGAGCTTGATTGGGAGGATGCAGTTCGTCTAGATCTTTATTATGTTGAGAACTGGTCATTGACACTTGATTTTTTAATTATGCTGAGAACCGTCGCTGCGGTGTTTCGTGGCGAGGGCGCTTACTAAATTTTTAATTGTTTAATAAAAGATTTACAGTCATCAAACTTTGGCAAAAGGCCAAGACTTTCAGCTTGAGATAAACTTGGTGCTTTTTGATCTTTCTCAGATATTTCTACTTGCGGCAATATCCAATCGATATTTAACTGCTCATCTAATGGGTTAATTGCTTTTTCTCTTTCTGGGTTATACGGCGCAGATACCAAATAAGCAACAATTGCATCATCACTTAATGCCACAAACGCATGCGCTAATCCTTCTTCAATAAAAATTGCTTGAGGATTTTCACCTGTTAAGTCGACAAAATCATGTTGACCAAAAGTTTTTGACCCGGTTCTGACATCGATTACGAAATCTCTAATTTCACCTTTTAAGCACTGCACATACTTAGCTTGACTCGGTGGCACCAAAGCATAATGAATTCCTCTAATCGCGCCTTTTTTACTAACTGAAGTATTAGCCTGCGCTATTGAAAAATTTCTTTTTAAAGCATTCTCTAATACATCAGCCTTGAAGGATTCATAAAAAAATCCACGTGAATCATCGAATTTTTTATGGCTAATTAACCAAGATCCACTAATTGCTAATTCTGATATTTCCACGTGCTTACTCTAGCGATGATCTTTACTAAACCACTCTGCAAGTAACTGGGCGGTTTCATCTGCCAATACACCGCCTATTACCTCAACGGCGGGTTTTGCATCGCGTAGAAATTCCGCAGTTGAAGTTATCGCGCCAGTTTTAGGTTCGAACGCGCCAAATACCAATCGACTTATGCGGCTTTGCAATATTGCTCCAGCGCACATCGCACACGGTTCTACTGTCACCAATAAAGTGTGGTCATCTAAGCGCCAATTTTTAGAAATTTCACCAGCTTTTGCAATCGCCAGTATTTCGGCATGCCCAATTGGGTTATTCGTTTCTACTCGCTGGTTTGTCGAGCGCGAGATTTCTACACCAGCCGCATCTAGCACTATTGCCGAAATTGGCACTTCGCTAGTAGGGCAATTTTCTTTTGTCCAATAAATCAAATCACGCATTAGCGAGGTAAAGTGCGAATTTGCTTGCATAGCTAATAAATCTATCAAGTCAACTTAGTAACCTAGGGAACATGCGCAAGTACTTAGCCGTTTCTACACCGGCATTCAGCCTTTGGAGTTTGCTGCTCTTGCAACATCTGGTGGTTGGCACCTTTCTATTAAGTAGAAACCCAAATCGCGGTGGGATCGGCCTAAGTATGGATATCTACTTAGCGGTTGTTGGATTATCGACATTAATTTTTGCAATTTTTTTAGCAATTCAATTAATTTTGTATAACAAGCTCGTTAAGCCTAATAATTTTTTAGTCCCAACAGCATTTTCATTACCCACTTTTGCGCTGTATGTTGCAATGTTTATAAACGACGACTTAAAAACAGCTTTGGGGTTAACTTTTTTAATTTTACTAATTGCTCCGTTTATTTTATGGATTTCTAATCAAGATACGATAATGACAGAAAAGCACTTTAATTCAATCATTATTATTTTAGCCTTTTCTTCATTTACAATCTCACTCTTACAAATATTTGAACTTTTGCCTGTAGCCCAAATTAATGTCAGAGAAGGCGTCGCAACTGAAGGTAATCGTCCAACTGGATTATTGTTTAATGCTTTTGCTTTATCTACTGCAGCCGTTATCACTTATTTAGTTGGTTTATACAATTTAGTAATTAAAAATAAAATTATTATTTCAATTGCTGTTGTTTTAATGTCAGTAATTACGTTGGTTTTAGCAGCAACCAGAACGTCACTATTTTTAGCTACGGTACTTACTTTATTTGTGTTATTACAAAAAAGATTTGATACTTACCTAAAAGCAAGTCTTGCCACATTTAGTGCACTAATTATTGGGGTGGCGGTTCCATTTTTGGCTATTCCTTATGGCAACTGGCGGGCAAATCAAGAATTAGCAACACTGAACGGTCGAACTACACTTTGGAGTTGCGTGTTAGATCGCACGGATCAGTTCATTCCATTTGGGGTAGGGGTAGAGGCGGCGTTTCCGCAGGGGTTTTGTGTGTCGGAAGGTTGGTTCTCAAGATTAAGACATCCTGAAAATATGTTTTTACTTTCTTTTGTCGAAGCAGGTTTTTTGGGTCTTGGCGCCTATTTATTTTTGTTTGCTGTGACAATTTGGGCATCAATTAGGGCGTTGAAAAACGGTTACGCGCTATCACTTGGTTTCACTGCAACCTTTTTAATGTCCTCTGCTATTTATGTTTCAATGTTTCACTATGTTCCATTTTTGGCTAACCGAACAGCAGATAGAGGCATCTTCAATTTTTATATGTTTGTATTTTTGTGGCTGATTGTTATAGCAATCGGGGAATACCGCGTAAAAAACTCAGTAAGCGCTTCAAAAAACTAAGTCAAGATTAAAACTGCAACAACACTAACTATTAAAATGTAGATAATTGGAACTGTAGTTAATTTAATTGAACTATCTAATCTATAAATTGCAAATTGTGTCAAAATTGCTTGCGAACCGCTCGCAATTAAAATGGCAAACGCTGCACTGATTAATCCAAAATTTGGAGCAAGTATAAATATAAATAAAATTTGTAAAAATATCGATACTGGTGTTATCCAAGCTAAAGATTGAAATTTACCTAAGTAGGTTAAGACATGAGTATTTCTTAAGTAAAACACATAAATTACGGCGCTAACTGACATTACAACTACCGTCGGGCTTAACTCGGCCAAACTAAAGCTCTCTGGCGCAAGTAACTTTAATAAAAATGGGTTTAAAAACATAATCGTCGCCGCGATGATGGCGATAAATAACGCCATCAAGTTTGTCGACTTATTCAAAAAATTCAGACCAGCGAGTTTGCTTTGACCAAATTTTTCTATTGCCAATGGAATCCAGGCATGATTTAGTGTGCTTAAAAGCAAAAGTGGGGCAGTTCCTAGTAGAGCAGCAATTTGAATTTTGCCAGCCGCCGCAAGCCCCAAGGCAGCAGCAATAATTATTCGATCCCCGTATTGCATCAAACTCATTCCTATTCCATGAGCAATTGTGGGGGCGCCTAACTTAAACAATGCTAAAAATCGAGCCTTATCACCAGATTGGTTTAACACCCTTAGGTTTGTGACAAGTGCGAGCACAAGTACAAAAATGGAGTATACAAATAAAAATAAATTACTGAACAAATCATTTGCAACCAATGCGGTTATCAAAAGCGTAGGTAAAGCGGTTGAACTAATCGCCAAAAATACGAATAAATTTGCCTTTTGTTGTGCTCGAAAAGCGGCCATATCAATTTGAATTATTGCCAAAGCCATGGCTAATGCGACTGAAAGTGAGATTATTTGAAAACTTATGCTGGTAAAGAATGCACCCAAAATCAACAGAAAAGATAAAAGCAATAAAAGCTTTTTAAGTCTCACTAAGCTTAGTAAATTACTTTTTAGATTTATATTATCTAAAATTAATTCTCGAGTAAGAGCTGCTGGTAAACCTAAGGCAAAAAGAAAACTTAAAATTGTAGCAACTGCGATGTATAACACAAATTCGCTAAATTCAGACTGGCTTAGTGTTCTAGTAAGTATTGGTGTAAGCAAAAGTGGGGTGAGTCCTTGAATAGCAGAGCCAAAAACATACCAAGAAGTACTCTTGAGATATTTAGTCAAATAAATCATCTTCTTCCTCTAGAAAAGTAAGACAATTTTTCGGCTAAGTTTCCGTCACGCAACATATCGCGCACGCGATGAGTAAAAAACTTAACTTTTTTAAATCTTGAATTTTTATCCCAATTGAGTAAAGTTATTAAATCATTTGGCTCTTTAATATTATTAAATCCCAGTTCATCTTTCCAAAATTGATTTCTTGTCTCTTTGTTAGTTGCGAGATTTACCCAGTGAGTTTGACCCAATCTGCCATAAGTGCCTCTATGGTCAATGTCTTTTACCCAACCGGCGGGGCCACCGAACTCAACATCTAATCCCAAAGAGAGCGCATAAAAAACACTGGTTTGAAAAGCATTTGAGACAAATTTTGAGTGTTTGCGAAGTGTAAGCAGTTGCTTAGTCAAAATCTCTTCGTCAAAATTCTCTAGCCACGGAGTGCCAACTCCATAAGTAATAGCTTTGTGGCCAAGCGCTTCGTATTTATTTTTTTGCTTTTCAAAATCACTCCAATGTAAACAAACTGTAACTTCACCGTAAGTGTCTTTTAAGTAAGTTGCGTATTGCGTATTGGTGTCTTCTTTTGGAGCCCAAGGTTGCGAGTGAAGTGGGTAGGCAATAACCGCTTCATTTTCTATCGCATTAGCAAGATTAATATTATTTTTTTTCAATAAATAAAGCCACGGTGATCCAATTACAGTAACGTTTTTTCCACCACCAGATTTTATTTCAGCCGCTACCCGCTCTGACCAAACAAATTTATGACCAATTCTTCTTTTTCCAACGTAATCCCCCCAACCGTCGGTGCCGGTCCAGCCATGCTGGACATAACCATTAACCCAAGGTATGAAATTTAGCTGGCAATATTCTGCCAAAATTTTTACGTGACCATAAAATCTACTTTCACCCTGACCACTTATTTGTAAGAGCGTTCGATTCATTTATTTACAGCCAGGATTTTTTGGTAAGTCAACAATTTCGCTAGGATTCAAGATCTTCCATGCCTCTACGTCACCTTTACTAAATTCCAAGGTGGCAATATTTGAAAAATCTTTAGCAGCAGGGCGCAATCTATCGATTACAATCCAGCGAGCCCCATAACGAGAGACCTCATTTGCTACTGCAATATTTGGATCTAACACTAATTTTTGATTTAAATTAAGTAAGTTTTCGTCCCAAAAACTGTTTATTAGCGGTTCAGAGAGCGGACATGTTGTATAAGACCAACCCTCCACTAACACTCTTCTCTCAGAAAGAGCGCTCAGCGCAAAAATTCTTGCATGACATGGGTTGTTCTCTTCAGGGCCAACACAGTGACGATTCGAAATTAATAAATCAGTGGGGTCAGAATTCTCTCTTAAGTAATCAGCCACCGCTTGTGTGCCGACAGTAGTAGACCATGGATGTTCGTAATTTCCAACAGGCATCGGCTTGATGTCATTTGTGCTTAAAGCAGAAAGTAAACCAACCCCAGCCAAGGCGACAGCAGACATTTGTAATGCAGTTTTGATACTAGTTTTTTCATAAAAGTACGCAATTAAAAATCCAAGCAGAACAATTATTACGGCACTTACTAGCCAGGCAAAATTGTAATAAATTTGCGAAGGCTCTAACCATCTACGAATTATGGTGTGCAGCATAGGTTGGCCTGCTAAGCCAAGTAATACGTATAAAAGCGCAGAATTAATCTCATTGTTTGCAAAGGCAAGCTTGGCTAATAATGCATACATAATTGCGACAAGCGGAATAATCGGGTAGTAAACGAACCACTGCGAATTACCCCACGCCTCAAAGATCATTAAGCCAACGGCACCAGCAATTACCCCAGCACCAAGCGCAATAATTTTAGCTCTGTATAGCTTTTCAGTTAAAAAAGTCATGGCAATCAATGCTGGTGAAACTGCACTAAAGAATAAAACCACACCAAATAAAAGTAAGTTTGTATTGTTTATTTCAATGTTTTGATATCCCAAAACTACTCGCACCGTATGAAGTGGATTAATCCATAAAGAAACCCCATTAGATCCACTTGAGCCGATTTCAAAGATGAATGGAAAAACTAAAATAAACCCAATTAAACTTGCCATAAAAGTTTTAACAGAAATCCAGGTATCTTCAAAAACTTTTTGGCTTATCGCAAGTACAAATAAAACCCCAACGAGCATCGCGCTGGTAGGGCCTTTACTTAATGAGGTAGCGGCGTTAATTAGCAAAATAAAAAATAATGTTGTACGTGAGGCATAATTTGCTTGTGCTACTCGTAAAGCAAGCCCTAAGCCAACCACCAAAAGTGCACTTCCCATTAACTGTGAAATAGATAGGGTGCGAGTGGTGGCAACGCGTAATCCATCAGCTACTTCAAAAGAAGGAAACAATGAAAACGCACCCACAATTACTGCAACAAACCCACCTAGGTTTTTCTCAGTGAGTTGTTTTCCGACCACAAATAACGCAAAAATAAATAATAAACTTATTAAAATAAATTCAATTCGATACATTGCGACAGGTAAAGTAAAAAAACCATTAAAAGTTAAAAACGAGCCTAATGAAAATGCTCCAAAGTGGTAAATCAAACTTACTGCTGAGCCTGCAACGTACGGAAATATCTGCCCACCATGATGGGTAATTTCGGCTGCAAGTGACATGTGATGATAAATGTCTGGCGGCACTACAAATAAATCAAGATTAGTTGCGGGTATAGCAGCCGCTTGTCTACCAAGCCAAATAGCAATAATTACTAACAACGGAATATAAATAAATAATGGCGCTAGTTCTACTAATTTAGGCGAATTTAATAGGCCTCGTTTTAATGAAACAATAAAACTTACAACACCAATTAGTAAAACTAATACTGTTGTTAAATAACCAAGATCAAATCTTGAAAAAATAGGGTGTACTAAAATAATTATCGAAATAATTACGGTACTGCCATAAACCAATTCAGCTAGGTAATCATTAGTGAAAGCCTTTAGGGCTCGCATTAAAAATATTCCAGGAACCAAAATTGTTACTACCGCAAATATCAAAGCAAGTCCGGTTTGCTGCTTCGGGCTTTGCGCAACCAAGATTGAAATAATCGACAACATGCCAAATCCAGCAAGTAGCCCCACAGTTCGGGTAAAACCACCGATTTGGGTCAGTTTCACGCTCATCCCTTCAAATATTTACATCACTTTCGCCTAATATGGGCGAAATGGATGTTCCTTTCTACCGTCACTCGTTAAAAACTAGCGATGCAGACTTAATTGCAAATGTCTTCGCTTCGCCAATTCTGACATCAGGAGCGCAATGTAAGGCCGTAGAGGCGCAAATTCAACAATATTTTTCTGTTTCTCACGCCAAAATGGTCAATAGTTGGACAAATGGCGCAGTTGCCGCATTACTCGCACTAGATATTGGCCCAGGTGATGAGGTAATTGTTCCGGCACAAACCTTCATCGCAACATCAAATGTTGTGGAATTAGTTGGGGCAAAACCTGTTTTTATCGATGTAGACCCTGAAACTTTATTAATCACGCCAGAATTTATCGCGGCGGCAATTACCGATAAGACAAAAGCTGTTATCCCAGTTCATATGTACGGGCAGATGTGTGACATTAAAGCAATAAGTGAGATAACTAAATCTAAAAATATTGCAATCATTGAAGATTGTGCTCACACTTTTGAAGCAAAATTAAATGGTGAACGACCTGGACAATATTCAGATTTTGCAATTTTTTCTTTTTACGCAACTAAAAATGTAACATGCGGTGAAGGTGGCGCAATTATAACTAATAGTGAAAAGTTGTATCAAAATTTAATTCAAACTGTTTTACATGGAATGTCAGCTGGGGCAGCAGATAGATTTGAAAAGGGTCAGTATCGACATTGGGGAATGGATAGGTTAGGAACTAAAGCAAATCTTCCTGATATTTTGGCAGCGTTATTGCCACCACAAATTGAAACAATCGACGATAGATTAAGAATACGTGAAGATATTGCAAAAAAGTACGATGATTTGTTTAAAGATACTCGAGTTAGATTACCTAAAGTAAATGAAGGCGTGGTTCATTCACGACACTTATATCCAATACATGTTTCACCTAAAGTTCGAGATCAAGTACTTTTCAAATTAGGTGAAGCACAAATCGGAACCACAGTAAACTACCGTGCTGTTACAAGTTTGAATTTCTATAAAAATAAGTATGGATTTAAAAGTGGGCAGTATCCAAATAGTGAATTATGGGGCGATGGCACACTTTCACTACCCTTGTTTCCTGCTATGAGCGATGCTGAGCAAAACTATGTTATTGAGACTTTTGAAAAAGAGATTTTTCCGATGCTGGAGGGCTTTTAAATGAGCAATATTGCTGTAACTGGCGCTGGCGGTTACATCGGATCAATTTTGACAAAACAATTGCTTGATGCAGGGCATCAAGTTTTAGCTATCGACCGGTTTTTCTTTGGTGAAGATGTATTAAATAGTGTAAATAAAAATAAAAATTTAAAAGTATTAAAAAAAGATATTCGTGACCTAAAGCCAGAAGATTTAAAAGGTTTAGACGCCGTTTGTGACTTAGCAAGCCTGTCAAATGACCCAGCTGGTGAAATGAATCCAGAACTTACCTATGAAATAAATCGCGATGGACGTATTCACGTTGCCAAGACAACTAAGGCCGCGGGGGTAGCACGATACATACTTTCAAGCTCATGTTCGGTTTATGGCAAGGGTGAAGACAATCAACAATTAACAGAAACTTCTAAAACTGGCCCGATAAGTGTTTACGCAAAGTCAACTCTTGATGCAGAGCATGAAATTTTGCCACTAAGTGATGCGAATTTTACTTCTACCGCCTTAAGAAATGCCACAGTATTTGGTTTGTCGCCAAGAATGAGATTTGATTTAGTAATTAATCTTATGACATTAACCGCCTTTCAAAAACGAAGAATTATTATCATGGGCGGTGGGGATCAATGGCGTCCTATTGTTCACGTGAGCGATGTTGCGCAAGCTTTTATTAATGTCGCCAAAGCAGATCCAAAAAAAATAAAGGGCGAAGTTTTTAATATTGGATTAAATAGCTTTCAAATAAAGAACTTGGCATACATAGTTCGCGAAGTGTTGCCATTTGAATTAGAGATTGAAATCGCACCAGATGATCCGGACAAACGAGATTACAATGTTAATTTTGACAAGGCTAAAGATATTTTAGGATTTAGCGCCCAAACACAAGTTGATCAAGGTGCTAGTGAAATTTATAATGCACTTAAAACGGGTGCAGTTGAGCCAGGGCCAAAAACTGTTACGGTGCAGTGGTATCGGCAAATTCTTGAAGCAAAAGCATTATTAGATAGCGTCACTTTAGATGGCAGAATAATTTAAATCACATGACTCTCTTAAATATAGTAGTGCCGCTATATCGTGAAGAATCATTGGTAAATGAACTTCACGCACGGCTTACCGCGTCAATAAAAAAAATTTCGACTGATTACAAAATTATTTTGGTAGATGATGGCAGTGATGATTTAACGTGGAACAAAATTACTCAAATTGCTAAAAAAGACAAAAAAGTCAAAGGTTTACGCTTATCAAGAAACTTCGGACATCACTACGCCTTAACCGCAGGATTACATGAAACAGATGCTGACTGGATCGTTGTGATGGATGGTGATTTACAAGATCGTCCAGAAGTAATCCCAGATTTATGGAAAAAGGCCCAAGAAGGATTTGATGTAGTTTTTGTTTCTCGCATGCACCGGCCAGAAGGTTTGGCTTACCGATTAGCGCAAAAACTATTTTATTCAGGTCTACGTTGGCTATCAGGATTAAAATTTGATTCTACTCAAGCTAACTTTTCAATTGTTTCGCGAAAAGTAATTGATGCCTATAAAGCATTTGGTGAAAATGCTAGATTTTATAATTCAACAATCACTTGGCTCGGTTTTAATCGCAGCAGCGTCGCAGCAGAGCATGGCACTCGACACAGTGGCAGACCTTCTTATACTTTGAAAAAAAGATTTCAATTAGCTGCAGATATTATTTTTAGTTATTCAGATCGTCCATTAAAGTTTTCAATATATCTAGGCTTATTTATGGCAGCGATGGCTTTCTTTTATTTAATTTGGGTGCTGATTGGCACTTTAACTTGGGGCTTCACAGTTGAAGGTTGGTCCAGTGTAATGGCCGGGATTTTCTTAACTGGTGGAATGATTTTGGTAGTACTTGGTGTGACAGGTATTTATATCGGAAGAATATTTAGAGAAGTTAAAAATCGACCACTTTTTGTAATAGGCGAACGAATAGGTAAATGACTACCTTCACAAGTGATTACTTAATTGTTGGTGGAGGGGTTGTTGGATTAGCAATTGCTCGCGAGATCAAATTAAGAGACACTTCAAAGTCAGTTGCAATTGTTGAAAAAGAGCCAGCATTGGGTCTACATGCGTCTGGTCGAAATAGCGGGGTAATTCATGCAGGGTTCTACTATTCGCCTGATTCATTAAAAGCAAAATTAACTAGGCAAGGCAATATTTTGCTTCATGAATTTTTGGTAGAAAAGTCAGTACCGATTAAAAATGTTGGCAAAGTAGTAGTCACTACCAATCAAAGTCAGCTAGCTTCACTTGAAGAGCTCTATCGCCGCGGGGTTGCTAACGGGGTTCCACTTGAAATTTTAGATGAGCAACAACTTAGTGAACTTGAGCCAAATACTAAAACTGTAGAAAAGGCACTTTGGTCACCTACAACTTCGGTTGCAGACCCACTAGCGTTAGTTAACGCTTTAAAAGATGATTTGACACAACTTGGTGTAAAAATTTATCTTTCAGAAAAAGTATTAGAAATAAAAGATAAAAGTGTAAAAACTCAAAATAATAATTTTGCTTACGGCCATCTAGTAAATGCTGCAGGACTTTATGCAGATAAAATTGCTCATCAATTAGGTTTTGGTTTGCAGTACGACATGCTTCCATTTAAAGGCTTATATTGGTACGCACCAAGATTAAAAAACACCATTCACCATCACATTTACCCGGTGCCTGATCCACGCAATCCGTTTTTAGGAGTTCATTTAACAGTTACGGTAAATGGCGATATAAAGATTGGCCCAACAGCAATTCCAGCTTTTTGGCGGGAGGACTACGGCAAATTTTCGGGTTTTAGCCTTAAAGAGTTGGGCCAAATTGCGATAGATCTTCCTAAATTTTTAATTTCACCCCATCACAATGCACTGAGTTTGATCGCAACAGAAATGCCAAAATATTCACGTAAGTATCTGGTAAACCAAGCTAAAAAACTAGTTCCGAATCTATTGCAAGAAGATTTTAAAACAAAAGGGAAAATCGGCGTGCGGGCGCAACTTTTTGATAGAAAATCAAAAAAACTTGAGATGGACTTTGTCGTTGAGTCAGACTCGGATTCAACTCATATTCTTAATGCTGTTTCACCCGCTTGGACAACAAGTCTCTCTTTTGCAAAGCATGTAGCTGAGCAATACTTACCTAATTAGAAAGTTTTTGCATCAATTACAAAGCGATATTTAACATCGCTAGCAACCACCCGATCGTAGGCAGCGTTTATTTTTTCAGCATCGATAACTTCGACATCAGAAACAATATTGTGCTTACCTGAAAAATCAAGCATTTCTTGTAATTGGCTTACTGGCCCGATCATGCTTCCGGCAATTCTTCGTCGCTGATTAAGCATGTTAAAGGCATCAATTGGATACGGTTGTCCACTTAAGCCAACCATTACTAAGGTGCCATTGAGTTTGAGCATTTGCAAATATTCATTTAGATCTAAAGGTGCAGAAACTGTATTGATAATTAAATCAAAGTTATATTTATATTGCTCAAATATTTTTGGGTCTTTTGTAACAATAAAGTGATCAGCACCCATTTTTTTAGCATCTGCCTCTTTATTTGCAGAGTGTGAAAGCACTGTTACTTCTGCGCCAAGTGCATGTGCGTACTTAACTCCCATATGACCAAGCCCACCTAAGCCAACAATGGCGACTTTTTTACCGGGCCCTGCCTCCCAATGCTTTAGAGGTGAATACAAAGTTATACCTGCACATAACAACGGTGCTACGCCTGATAAATCTAAATTTTCAGGAATGCTAACTACATAATTTGCATCGATAACAATTCCGGTTGAATAACCACCTTGCGCAACAGTTATACCATCGCGTTCATAGCCGTTATATGTTCCAGTCATTCCTTCGTAGCAATATTGACTTTCGCCAGCTAAACAGTTCGGACACTTCTTACATGAATCAATGTAAACACCGACACCTGCTAAATCTCCAACTTTAAATTTTTTAACATCGCTGCCTACCGCAGTAACCTTTCCGGCGATTTCATGTCCGGGAACCATGGGGAACATTGCTTCGCCCCACTCTTCTCTTACTTGGTGAATATCAGAATGGCAAATACCTGCATAAAGAATTTCAATTTGAACATCGTTCGGCCTTA
>CAZXCT010000024.1:0-18558 GCA_964639395.1 uncultured Bifidobacterium sp. | reverse complement strand
TGGCAGTTGGAATCGTCGGGTTGCCCAACGTTGGAAAATCCACACTTTTTAACGCACTTACGCGTAATAACGTGCTGGCAGCGAATTACCCCTTCGCAACAATTGAACCCAATGTTGGGGTTGTTGGCGTACCCGATTTTCGACTTAAGAAGTTGGCTGAAATATTTCACTCAGCCGAAATTTTGCCGGCGAGCGTTTCATTTGTTGATATTGCCGGAATCGTTAAAGGCGCCAGCGAAGGCGCTGGTTTAGGTAATAAATTTTTAGCAAACATTCGCGAGACAGACGCAATCTGCCAAGTAATTAGAGTTTTTGATGACCCTGATGTCGTCCACGTTGATGGGCGGGTAAGCCCAAAAGACGATATCGAAACAATTAATACCGAATTAATCTTGGCTGATTTACAATCTGTTGAGAAAGCAATTGTAAGACTTGAGAAAGAATCACGAAACGATAAACAGAAAGCATTGGTGTTAGCCGAAGCCAAAGCCGCCCAAGTGAAATTAAATGAGGGCACAACAGTCTTTGCTGCCGGTTTAGATATGGACTTACTGAAAGAGCTCTTTTTATTGACGGCCAAACCATTTTTATATGTTTTTAATGTGGATGAATCAGGTCTAGGTAATGAAGCGCTACAAAAACCGTTACGAGAATTAGTAGCCCCAGCGGAAGCAATATTTTTAAATGCCAAATTAGAATCAGAATTAGTCGAACTCTCTGAAGATGAAGCACTAGAACTGCTGGCAAGTGTTGGGCAGGTAGAATCAGGATTAAGCAGGTTAGCCAAAGTGGCATTTGACACTTTGGGTTTACAAACGTATTTAACTGCCGGCCCAAAAGAGGCTCGCGCCTGGACCATTCACAAAGGTGATACTGCCCCAGCTGCGGCTGGAGTTATTCACACAGATTTTGAAAAAGGATTTATCAAAGCCGAAATAGTTTCATATGCGGATTTGATTGAAACTGGATCAATGGCTGAGGCTAAAGCAAAAGGAAAAGTAAGAATAGAAGGGAAAGACTACCTAATGCAAGATGGAGACGTAGTGGAGTTTAGATTCAACGTATGAGTAACTTAAAAACTAGAGATGACATTAGAAATCTTGCAATCATTGCCCACGTAGATCATGGTAAAACCACTTTGGTTGATGCGATGTTGTGGCAATCCGGTGCCTTTCGCTCAAATCAAGATGTTAATGAACGAGTAATGGACTCGATGGATTTAGAGCGCGAAAAAGGAATCACAATTCTTGCTAAAAACACCGCAGTGCGTTATGTCCATCCAGAATTAGCGCCGGATGGTGTCACTATAAATATTGTTGATACCCCTGGCCACGCTGACTTTGGTGGCGAAGTTGAGCGCGGATTAGAAATGGTTGACGGCGTAGTGCTGTTGGTGGATGCTTCAGAAGGCCCATTACCCCAAACTCGATTTGTCTTAAGAAAAGCCTTGCAAAAACGACTGCCGGTAATTTTAGTAATCAATAAAACAGATCGTTCTGACTCTCGAATTGATGAAGTAGTTAATGAAACTTTTGATTTATTTATAGATCTAGCAGATGATTCAATGCCAAACGTATTGGATTTTCCGATAGTTTATGCCGCAGCACGTGAAGGTAAAGCCTCTTTGACTAAACCACAAGACGGCTCCGCACCTGAAGTTAGTGATTTGCGCGAATTATTTGAAACAATTTTAAAAACTGTTCCGGCCCCAACTTACGAAGAAGGCGCCCCACTGCAAGCACACGTCACAAACCTAGATGCTTCGGCTTATCTTGGTCGCTTAGCGTTATGTCGCGTGCGTAACGGGGTTATCCGTAAAGGTCAGATTGCTGCCTGGATGAAAACTAATGGCGAAATAGAAAAAGTAAAAATTAGCGAGCTTTTAATTACCCAAGCCTTAGACCGAGTACCGGTAGATGAAGCGCACCCCGGGGACTTGATTGCCGTGGCTGGTATTGAAGAAATCACAATTGGTGAAACACTGGCCGATCCAGAAAACCCAGTAGCTTTACCAATAATCAAAGTGGATGAACCAAGTATTTCTATGTTCATCGGCACCAACACTTCACCTTTATCTGGACGCAGTGGCACCAAAGTAACTGCACGATTAGTAAAAAATCGCTTAGACCAAGAATTAATCGGAAACGTCTCTTTGCGCGTAATTGAAACAGAGCGCCCAGACACTTGGGAAGTTCAGGGGAGAGGCGAATTACAACTAGCGGTATTAGTTGAAATGATGCGTCGAGAAGGGTTCGAACTAACCGTAGGTAAACCGCAGGTAGTTACTCGCACTGTCGATGGCAAGTTACATGAGCCGGTAGAACGCCTAACTATCGATGTACCAGAAGATTTTGTGGGGGTAGTTACCCAACTTTTAGGCCTAAGAAAAGGTCGAATGGAACAAATGACTAATCACGGTTCAGGCTGGGTACGCATGGAGTATTTAGTACCAGCACGTGGCTTGATTGGTTTTAGAACAGAGTTTTTAACAGAAACCCGCGGAACCGGTTTGATGCACCATGTCTTTGAAAAATACGAACCATGGCACGGTGAAGTTAGAACTCGCGCCAACGGCTCTTTAGTAGCAGATCGCGCAGGTTACGGTACGGCTTATGCCGCCTTCAGTATTCAAGAACGCGGTTCGTTATTTATTAACCCAGGTGTTGAAGTTTATGAAGGCATGATTATTGGTGAAAATGCTCGCAACGAAGACATGGATGTAAACATCACAAAAGAAAAGAAATTAACCAATATGCGCGCCTCTGGCTCGGACGACACAATCGCCTTGGTGCCACCTCGCGCACTTTCCTTAGAGCAAGCCTTGGAATTTTTGCGTGAAGACGAATGTGTTGAAGTTACCCCACAAACTGTTCGTTTGCGAAAAGTAATTTTAAATTCTTCTGAGCGAGCTCGCGCTAAGAGCAAGGCAAAGCAAAACTAACTTTTTAAATATTTATTAAAAAAGTCAACTTCTTGCTTTAGTAAATTCTCTACGATTGTGGTTTGTGGTGTCATGTGGCTTACCCCAGTGAGGCTTAAAAAGTTATGTGCTTTGGCTTTGGCAAAAAGCGCACTAGAAAGCCGTAACGAATGCATTGCCAAAACATTGTCATCTGCTAAGCCATGTATTAGTAGTAAGCCACTTTTTAATCCATCAACCTTATTTATTAACGAGTTCTCTTCATAGGCAACTTTGTTTTCGCTCGGTAAGCCCAAGTAGCGTTCAGAATAAGCGGTGTCATACCAACGCCAATCTGTCACCGGAGCACCGGCAATTGCCGCTTTGAAAATATCAGAGCGAGTCAGTGCCGCATAAGCGGCTAAATATCCGCCAAAAGACCATCCCATGATGCCAACATTGTTAATATCAATCAGATTCGCCGTAGTGTTATTTATTTCATTTAGTGCTGAAATTTGATCAGTTAAAACTTTTTCTGCCCAATTACTACTAATACTTTGCGCAAACGCTTTGCCGCGACCAGGTGTTCCTCGACCATCGACTACCAGCACAACATAACCTTGCTGTGCTAAAAATTGCTCAGCCAAGTAACCGTTAGCGGTTCTTAAAACTCTTTGTGCGTGTGGGCCTGCGTAGGGGCTCAAAATTACCGGAAGTGGTTTATTTTGACTATGACTTGGCTTAATCAAAGTTGCAAATAAATTTGACTCAGGTAAGTATTTAATCTCAATATTTGGCTTAAAGTGTGGCGCTTGGGCAAAGTTATTAATTTGAAATTGTTTATCTTTATAAAGTATTTTGTAATCAATTTGCCACTCAGTAAGGCTATGTTCATTTATTAAGGTAATTTCATTTTTACTTATTCCACTCGAGTATTTATCTGATGGAGTTATCCAACGATGATCCCCAGTTACCTTGAGCTCGATTAAACTTAAATTTTCAGGTGAACTTGAGACTAGTGCGGTAACTTCGTTGTTTGTGGCAGTGAGCACTGATCGCACATCAAAATCTTGATTTGGGATTTCTTTGCCAGCTATTTGAATTTTTTGATTCACTTCACCCGCTAAGTAGATAAATTGGTCAGAAAAAAACTTTGGTAATGGCTGTGAAATCTCTACCCAAGGGTCTTCGATTTGCTCAAAAAAGATTTTCTCTGATTTATCTGCTATTGAATATATCTTTACTGTCAAATGATTTTGGCGCCGATTTAAAAGGTTAATTTGTATTTCTTTATCATTTTTAAAACTAGCGTTGATTAGGTATTCGTACCCCGCTGTCAAAAAACTTAGGTCAGTTAGCCCAGTTGCAAAATCAAATAGCAATAAACTAGAAATTGGATTTTTTTCACCAGCAAACGGATAGCGGTGAACTCGTGGGGCATTCGCCGGATCTGTCGGGTCAGATAAATAAACTTCACTTACGGCTGCGTAATCGACTTTTTCAATTAATAATTTTTTACTATCATCTGACCACCAGTACCCGCTAATTCTTGAGAATTCTTCTGCGGCAATAAAGTTTGCTAATCCATAAGTAATGTTGGAGTCATCTGAATTTATTAAAACTTGCCACGATTTATTTTTTATTGAATAAACACTTACCCCAGCGGTGATTACTGCTACCGCATCACCAGCAGGTGAGATTTTTGGATCTACAATCAATTGTGGGTGAGCAACTTGTGTCAATTGTTGCGTTGAAATCTGATAGATGAAAAGTATTCCATTTAAAGCAAAGCAGAGATTTTCGCCATTTTCATCTACGCTATAAGCGGTAATTCCTGCCCCTGCCTCACGCATCCGCTCGCGGCGGGATCTTTCTGCGGCCGGCAGCGCCGCTGAGTTGCTGATATTTAGCTTACTTGGATCGATTAATAAAACTTCTACTTCAGTTTCAAGCGAGAAGGCATATAAACCTAATTCGACGCGATCAGCTGCGATAGCGCGTAAAAAAAGTACCAGGTTTGAGTTTGTAATCGTGAAGTTGCGCGGGCGACCCTGCGTAAAGCGTCCGGACTTTGCGTATTGCTCAATAAATTCTTGATCTTGGTACATAAAGACTATTTTGCACCTGGTGAGTAAAGTCTTTTGCATGAGCCAAAAAAGTTTGTTGTTTGTACATGCCCACCCGGATGATGAAACTATTTCAACCGGGGCCACCATGGCCAAATATGCTGCGGCCGGCGCGCGAGTGACCTTAGTGACTTGCACCAGTGGCGAAGAAGGAGAAGTTTTAGTAACAGAGTTAGCGCACTTGGCTAGTGATCAAACCGATAAGTTAGGCGAACATCGGCAAGTTGAATTAGCTAACGCCATGAAGAAATTAAATATTATTGATCATAGATTTTTAGGTTTTGCTGGTAAGTATCGTGATTCGGGAATGGCTGACACAGCGGCAAATTCACATCCAAATAGTTTTATGAAAGCAGATTTACTACTAGCTGCAAGTGATCTTGTGCAGATTATTCGTGAAGTTAAACCACAAGTATTAATCACTTACGATGAATTTGGTGGCTATGGTCATCCAGATCATATTCAAGCCCATCGCGTTTCACATTATGCAAAAGACTTAGCACAAGTCGCTAGCTTTAAACCAGAGTTGGGTGCGGCCCATAAAATCGAAAAAATTTATTGGACTGCGATGGCTAAATCTCATGTCGAAAAGGGATTTGCAGAAGTTGCTAAAAGTAGTGACTCTAAATTTTTTGGGGTTGAAAGTGTTGACGAATTGCCATTTTTACAACCAGATGAAATTATAAGCACTTTGATTGATGGGACAGATTTTGTTGAGCAAAAAATGCAAGCCTTAAAAGAACATAAAACTCAAGTTGACTTGGCTGGTGATTTTTTTAAATTAGCGCAAGCAGCGGGCCCCACTGCTTTTGGTTATGAGTTTTATCGTCGCGTCGTGCCACCTTTGGCGCAATTAAATGGAATTATCGAGAATGATTTTTATGAGTAAAGCCCTAAAAATATTTTCTGCCCTTCCAGTGGGATTTGCTGCCGGATTTGTTAGTGCATTTTTACATCAGGCGAGTTTTAATGTGCTGATCACTTGGTATTGGGGGTTTTTATTTGCCATAACATTTTTAATTATCACACTAAGGTTTTTAAATAATTGGGCCAAAACTAAAATTGCAAGCGTTTTTTATATTCCGGGCTGGCTCGGCGCAACGTTACTGTTAAGCACCGTAACAACAAGTGGCGATATTGTGCTAGCAAATGATTTAATAACTCAGATCTATCTAGCAGTAGCAGTGATACTTTTAGGTATTACTGCAGTTTGGCCAACTAAGAATTAATTCCTTCTTGCACGTTACCTAACCGATCTGAGGCGCCCTGGGCTTTTTGATCTAATTCAGTCCAGTCGGCTAGTGCTTGATCGAGTGTGGCCTTAAGTACGTTAGATGAATTAATTAGATCTCGCCGTACTTTAGAAGCTTGGGCAGATGCTTTTTGCGCTAAATCTTTTTGAATCGCTAACCGCTCAATAAAGCGCTTGCGCTCACTGTTTATTTCGTTCAGTATGCGACGCGCCTCTTCTTTTGCGTCGCTGATTGCGCGCTCTACTAATTCTTTTGCTCTTAAATCAGATTCTTGTGCAGTTCGGGCCGCTTCAGCTTTGGCTTGAGCTATAATTTCTGCTGCTTCTTTTTTGATTACATCGGCTTCACGCAAACCTTTAATGCGAATTCGTTCTGCTTCTGCTTCTCGCGCTTTTACAAGATCTTCCATCGCCTTTTTAGTGCGTCTTAATTCAGTTGCAGCCTGCTCTTTGAGGGCCTGTGAATTACGTTCAGAGTCAGCCAAGACAGATTGGGCTTTAGATTTTGCTGCTCTAATTAATATGGCGGCGTCTTCACCGGCGAGGGCTGTTATTTCAGCATCATCGAGTTCAAAAATATTAGGACGATTCGCCAATATTTTAACTTGCTGCTCTAGTTCATTGATTTTTCTTTGATAAGAATTTTGGGTGCGTGGTGCGCTTGAGAGACTGAGCCATTTTCCGCGGCCAGGAACTTGCGAGCGCTCAACCTCACCGACTAGGTCTGTCACTTCGTCAGTTGCACCTGACTCAATAACTTCGCCTTCAAGAACTTTCTTTTTCAATGCCATGGTTCCCCCATATCCATAGCAAACCTTAAGGGATGTATTGCTGCCACTTTAAGGCGGTCATAAAACCCCCTAAGTATCCCTTTAAGTTGCTACGCATTTATAGAATGGGGGTCTAATTTATTCGGCAACAGAAACTTGGGACTACTACTAAATGGATAGCGAGCAAGAGCGCACACTGGACGAGCCGACCACACCTGTTACGGATGAGTTAACTTCAGCTCAGGCGCAGCAGGATGAGGAAGAAACACAAATCCGCTACTTTGAAGACACGAATTTAGATCAAGACCCTTACGAAAAATTAGATAAATTAATTGACGAAACTGCCGAGTACTATCTTAAAGATTTAATAAGTAAGTTAGATGAGTATCCGCGCCCAAAAACTTTTGCGCAAAAAATTACCCACGCAGTATTAGTGAGTGTAGGTGCGGTTGTCACCTTTAGTGCCGTTTTAGCAATCTCATATTCAATTTCACATTTACCGCTGCGGTCTCATTTTTTAGGGGTAGACACCTCAAACGCACTGCCACAAACTGCTTATGAGCAAATTCAAAATCAAATCGGACCCGTTTTAAATAATCCGATAACAATTAAAACTGCCACGAGCAATGCGCAATTTACCCCTGAACAATTAGGGGTTTCTTTAGATTTAGTTGCCACGCTTCAGCAAGCCCCAAAAAATCCATTTTCAGCCATTTATTCATTAGTAGTACCGATTGGGATAGCACCAGTATTTAAAACCGATGAGAATAAATTTAAAGCAGCACTAGCAACCATCGCTACCGCACAAGAATCTTCACCGCAAGTTGCTGGGATTTCTATTGTGGGGGATCAAATAAATACTTCTCGTCAAAGTAATGGGCAAGTTGCCAATTGGGACGAAACAATCAACAGCGTCCAAATGAATTGGTTGAGAAATAATCAACCACTTGCAATCGTATTTGATGAAGTTGAGCCTGAAATTACTGACGAGAAAGTAAATCTACTTGCGCAGTCTGCCGCTGCCATGTTGGCCTTGCCGGTAAAAATTAGATTCAATAATGAAATAAAAGCTTTTGAACCGCGCGAAATAGGTGATTCAATATTTATTCAACAAAATTCTGGTGAATTAAATCTTGAATTAAATTCTAATATTTTATGGAATAAACTTGCCAATAAATTTAGTGGCATAAATCAACCAGTTAAGAATGCAAAATTAGAAATAATTGATGATGTACCGGTAATTTCGCCAGCCAATACGGCGCTCAATATAAATAGAGAAGATTTTAAAGAGTTATTTGAAGCACAATTAGTAAACTCAAACGATCGATTAATTGACTTAACTTCAAATCAAATTGAACCTAGTGTCAGCACACAAGAGTTACAAGCACTGGGCATTGTCGAAAAGGTAAGTGAATTTCGTCAGTCGTTTCCGCCTGCACAATACCGCTCACTCAACGTAGGCAATGCCGCAAAATTTATTGATAATAAAATTCTTCTGCCTGGTGAGGTCTATTCAATGAATGACACCATTAAAGAACGCACCGAAGAGAACGGCTACGTGCCAGGCATATTTATCAGTAACGGCAGATTTGAAGAGGGCTATGGCGGGGGTGTTTCCATTATTACCACTGCGCTCTGGACCGCAGCATTTTTTGCAGGATTAGAGGCAGTCGAACAAAGAGCACACTCGATTTACATACCGCGCTATCAAGAAGGTATCGAAGCAACCGTGCAATGGGGCAGTTTAGATTTAAAGTTTAAAAATACCTTAGATCACGCAATTATGTTTAAAACTCAAGTAGATGCTGATGGTGTAGTAATTTCTATTTATGGAACAAAGAAATATGACCAAGTAATTGCAAAAAAGACAAATAGATACAGCGTAAGAGAATATAAAACGGTTTACTCGCAATCAAAAGACTGTATTGAGCAAGAAGGCCAGCCAGGATTTGGTGTAACGGTAACGAGAGAATTGATTAATGCTGGTGAGATTGTGCAAAGTGATGTTTTTAAAACAAGCTATCGCGTTGGCAATGAGGTTATCTGCGGGCCAAATCCTAAAAAACAAGACGAGCCAGCACCTTTAGTAGAAGGTGAACTAGTTACGGCAGCCGAGTAATTTCTTGCCCACTCGATGTGTCAGCAACTAAAACGCCAAGCGCTTTTAATTCATCCCTTAATCGATCACTCGCCGCCCAGTCCTTGGCTGCGCGAGCTTTGATTCTTAATTCGGCTAATTTATTTACTTCATCACTAAATTCATGCTGCACGGCATCAAATTGTTTGTCAAAACTCAAACCTAACCACTGCTCGGCAGTTGTGAAGGTATAAAACTTGGTAGCAGTGTTAATTGATTCTGACTTTTCAACCTCTCGCAAGGTCAAAATTGCATTTACGCTATCGAGGTCGTGTTCCATAAAGCTCTGAATTTTTGCTATCCAGCTTTTATCCACCACTTCATCGCTTTTGCTTCGCCACTGTTGAATTAATCGATACCAGCGCTGCAGGGTTTTATCTGCCGCTTGAATTGAATTGTAAGTGAGATCTAACTGTTGGCGATAGCGATTTTCAAGAAACACTAAACGTAGGCTTAGCGGGTGATAGCCAAGATTTACTAAATCTTCAACTAACACCACGTTTTGCGTAGCTTTGCTCATTTTGCGGCCCTCAAACAAGAGGTGTTCTGCGTGCACCCAGTGCTTTACAACTTCTTTATCACTTGCCGCGTTACTTTGCGCACGTTCATCTTCATGATGTGGAAACCTTAAATCGATACCACCGGTATGAATATCAATTTCTGTTCCTAATAAATCCAAACTCATTGCGCTACATTCAATGTGCCAACCCGGAAACCCCACACCCCACGGCGTATCCCAAACTAATTGGGTACGAGTTTTTGGGGCAATCTTCCAAAGTGCCCAATCCGCATGAAACTTTTTGTTGTTGTCGAGTTCACTTTCAAATCTATGGCCTGGTTGTAAATCAGCAAGGCGGTTTCCGCTGATTGCACCATAGTCAGCAAAACTTCTCGAATCAAAAAATACACTGCCGTCCGAACCTTGATAAGCAAAACCCTTTTTGATTAAAGTGTCAATTAACTTAATCATTAACTCAATTGATTCACTGGCTTTAGGGTATTTAGTAGCCGGCAATATATTCAGCCTCGCCAAGTCGTTAAAAAAACGCGCTTGGTATTTTTCTGCAATTAATAATGCTGGTACCTGCTCAGCGCTGGCTTGTGCCAACATTTTGTCATCACCGGCTAAATCTGTGTCGTCAACCATATGTCCGACATCAGTAATATTTTGAATTAATTCAACCTTCAAACCCTTTGCTAATGCGGTGCGATGAATTAAGTCATTTAAGAGAAATGTGCGCATGTTCCCGACGTGAGCATCTCGATAAACCGTTGGGCCGCAGGCGTAAATCTTGAGTGACTGGTTAGTTGTAGTTACTTCAACCTTTTTACGCGCTTTGGTGTCATACAAAAACATGTTCAAAGACTAACCTGTTTGCCCTGGATATGCCCAATAACAATATTGATGGTGAAGTTCATAACCAATTTTTTTATAAAGCGCTTGAGCGGGCTGGTTAGAATGGAGTACCTGTAGCCAAATCTGATCTATTTTGGCATCTATTGCCAAATTTTCAACGCACTGCATTAATTGTTGGGCGACTCCTTGGTTTCTTAAGTTTTCACTGACCCACAAGTTAGTAACTAAGGCAAACCCATCTGTTATGGCGAGACGTGCGGTAGCCAAGATTTCATCGGCTTTCTTGAATGAAAAAAATCGAACGAAGGATCCACTATTTAAGGTAACAGGGTCGACTTGTCTTTTTTCACCATTATTTTGATTCACTACCCTTAGCCATTCGTCTGATAAATCAGGAGTTGTTTCAAAGTCCATATTTACCTTGGCTTTTGTAATTAATTTTGTTAAAAAATCAATTAAATATATTTTTTCAAAACCTGCTTTAGTTAAATACTCGTCATAGATCCCCGGTAACGAAATTTGTGCGAGTGGGGTTAAATTTCGTACTTGATACCAATTGATCAATTCTTTAATTGCTAACGCAGGGTCAGCCTGATTTGGTAGCCCAACCATGAGACAAGAGTTAACACGGCTAGCGCCACCACCAGCAGCTTGTAAAATCCAGTCGCCAAGTAATTGGGTTTCGGTTGCGCCCCAAACCTTTGTTGCCATTGCTTCAACCCAACTGGCACCAATTTCAGGGGCCACGACTTTTGCGGCTACTATCTTCAAAAATGGCACGCTAACTTCATGTTCATGCTTAGTAAATACAGTGAATTTTCCGTTTTGATATTTCACTAGCGTGCCCAGCACATCGGTCAAGGCGCCATCAGACCAATAGCGAATCGTGACTCTTTTATTTATATCTGCTGGAGTAATAAAAAGTCGGCCAAGAGCGGGCATAAGTGGGTGTTTCTTTCGGGTTGGACTACGCTTCTTGCAAGATCATATTTACTTACCCAGGAGTCCCGGTGACCTACGTAATATCTGAGCCTTGTGTTGATGTAAAAGACAAGTCATGCATTGAAGAATGCCCCGTTGATTGTATTTACGAGGGTGGGCGCATGCTTTACATCCATCCTGACGAATGTGTTGATTGCGGTGCCTGTGAGCCCGTATGTCCAGTTGAAGCAATTTATTACGAAGACGATGTACCAGAACAATATTTAGATTACACCCAAGCTAACGCAGTTTTCTTTACCGAATTGGGCTCACCTGGCGGTGCGGCAAAATTAGGATTGATTGAAAAAGACGTTGACATGGTAAAAGGTTTGCCAGCCAAGAGTGGAGAATAACTAAATCCAAATGTCAGATTCAACTCTGGTTTATTTAGGCCCGCCCGGTACGTTTACTCATGCTGCGGTGGATCAAATGACTGTGCCTTGGAGTGGTGAAATTCGCTACGAAAAAGAAGTAGCCGATGTAGTTTTTGCCGTAGAGAGTGGCCAAGCGCAAGCAGGCTTAGTACCTTTAGAAAATTCTGTTGAAGGGGACGTTGCAAGCACGCTAGATGAGTTGATTTTTCGTGCTGCTCAGTGTTTTATCAATGAAGAAATTGTGGTACCAGTAACTTTTGTGCTTGCCGTCCCGTCATCTACCAAATCTGTGCCAGTAACAAAAGTATTAACTCACCCGCACGCTGCAGCGCAGTGTAAAGAATTTTTAAGAAACAACAATATTGAAGTTGAATACACCGCATCAACTGCTGATGCTTGTCGCATTGTGGCTGAACGAAAAGACGCTGGCTTAGGGGCAATTGCGGCCGCTAAGGGTGCAGATACTTTTGGCTTATATGTAAAACAAACCAGAGTTGAAGATTTTTCTGGTGGCAAAACACGAATGGCATTGATTTCGCGCAGGCTATCAAGCCCAACCGGACACGACAAAACATCTTTAGTGATTACCCCAGTAGCAGACCGAAACGGTTTGCTGGCAGACATCTTGGCCTGTTTTTCAAAACGAGATATTGGTTTAACTTCAATTAGCTCTCGCCCTCTGAAAACCCGTTTGGGTGAATATGCCTTCTTAGTTTCTGCGCGCGGACATATCGGCGACCCAACACTGCGTGCTGCTGTGGCGGATGTTGGTTCGATTGGCGCTGCTATAAAAGTTTTGGGTAGCTATCCAATTAATCCTGAGATTTCTTCAGCAAGATTAGGCGAATCCTTACCACCCGGCAGTGTTACTAGTGATGTCTTAAACGAATGGGTAACTCGTTTAATTAAAGATTCCAGCGATACCCCACGATAACTAAGTAAGGTTTTACGCAATGAACATTGGGATAATTGGTTTAGGTTTAATTGGCGGTTCGCTAATTAAAAAACTTCACTCTTCGTGCGATGTTACCGGCTATGACTTAGCGGAAGATGTGCGTCAAAAGGCAAAGCAAGCCGGCTTTCGGGTACGAAATACCTTAAATGATTTACTGCAAAATAGTGAAATTGTTATTATTGCTTCACCAACAAATTCAGCCCTCGAAATACTCAAAGAAATAACAAAACAAAATTTTAAAGGATTGATTTCTGATATTGGTTCTACCAAATTACCGATTCATAAAGCGCTTAGTAAGAATGCTAACTTCGTTGGGGGACACCCGATGGCGGGTTCACATTTAGCGGGTTGGGATTCGTCAGAAGCAGAATTATTCAATCAAGCACCATGGGCTTTGACTTTAGATCAAGTTAAATCTGAATCTCACTTAGCAGTTTTAATAGATATGATTTTAAAAACGGGTGCTTGGGTAGTGCCCACAACTGCGGCTGAACACGATCAAGCGGTGTTGGTTTCAAGTCATTTGCCGCACATAATTTCAGCCGGCTATGGGCTTAGTGTTGAAAAATCACAAGATCACAAATTAATCCAACAATTGGTTGGTGGTTCGTTTAAGGATTTAACTCGTATTACCCTTTCGCCCGGCGCGCGAACTAGCGAAATAATCTGGCCAAATCGAGCCGAACTAATTCATTCAATTGATGAGTTTGTGAGCAATTTACAAATACTCAAAAAATCATTAAAAAATGAAGAGTCGACTGCGCTTATAAATAATTTGCAAGCTGCTAGTCAAGCCAGGTTGAGCGTAGAGGATTTATTACAAAAAATAAAGACTAAAAATCTTGAAAATCAAAAAGTGGCTAAGGGTGAATTAATCAGTCAATTAACCAATCTTTCTACTAGTGCTAGTGCCATAATTAATTTTAAAGTTAGTGGCGAAACTTATGATATTTCTTTTGTAAAATGAAAGAAATAGATTTATCAATTGGTGCACCGGTTGAACCAGTCAGCGATGTCATTAAGCAGGTACTAGCAACGGCAAATTGGTCGGTGGGTTATCCGCTTGCGGCGGGCAGCGCGGAATTTAAAGCTGCGGTATCAAATTGGGCTGAGCAATTATTGAAGATTGCTATTACCCCCGAGCAGGTAATGCCAGTAGCCGGGGCTAAAGAATTTGTCGCAACCCTCACTTGGCTCTTGGGGCTAGATGAAAAATCGGTTGTTGCCATTCCACAATATTGCTATCCAACATATCAAGACGGTGCGAATGCGGTGAAAGCAAAAATTGTGCGATATAAAAGTGCTGCCGATTTAGCCTCACTAAAAAAGTTAGATCTATTATGGATTAATTCACCAAATAACCCCACCGGTCACGAGCTAGCAGCGTCTGAATTAACCGAATTGATTAATCTTGCGCAACAAAAAAATGCTTATGTAGTTAGCGATGAAACCTATCTAGAAACTGGAATTAAGCCAGTTGCCGTAAGTGGTTTAAAAATTGCCCAAAATTTAAAGTATGAAAAAGCGTTGGGCCTTTATTCGCTTTCAAAAAGAAACGCACTTGCTGCCTTTAGGGTGGGATATGTAATTGGTGAAGCAGACTTAATTCAAGATTTAACAAACAAACGTAGAAAGTTGGGATTGTTAGCAAATTCACCAGCAACTACTGTGGCTAGCAAATTATTACAAGATTTCACTTACCCTGAAAAGATTCGAAATAGTTTTGCGGTTAAACGTGATTTATTGCTACCGATACTGCAAAAAAAAGGTTTTGAAAATCACTCACCCGGTGGGATGTTTCTTTGGTTAAGTAGCGAACGCACTGGGGCAGCGGTAGTTGAAGATTTTGCCGCAATTAAAACAAAAATTGCCCCCGGGGTTTGGTATGGGCCTGCTGCAATAAATCACGTGCGAATTTCATTAACGGCGAGTGAGAGCGATATAAAAGAAGTTGTTTCGCGCCTTGCGGATTAATTAGTTATTTTGATGTAGCGCGGCATTTAGTCCGCCCCAAGATCCGGTTTTACTTACTACTTCAATTGCACCAGATTGCGAGTTACGTCTAAACAATAAATTGTGTTCACCGCTTAATGCTGCGGCTTTGGCGCTAGTGCCATCAGGAAGTAAAACTTTGCTGCCAGCAGTCACATATAGCCCAGCCTCAACCACGCAGTTGTCTCCGATGCTTATTCCGATCCCAGAGTTTGCACCGATTAAACTTTTTTCACCAACGCTTATAACTGTTTTGCCGCCACCAGAGAGTGTGCCCATTATCGAAGCGCCACCACCAATATCAGATCCATCACCAATAACTACCCCAGCGCTTATGCGCCCTTCAACCATTGACGCACCTAAAGTTCCGGCGTTGAAATTTACAAAACCTTCATGCATAACTGTGGTACCACTTGCTAAATAGGCACCAAGGCGTACCCGATCAGCGTCAGCGATTCTTACCCCACTTGGGATTACGTAATCAACCATTCTCGGAAACTTGTCTACGCTTAATACGTTAAAGGGTAGATTTTTTGCCATCGCACGTGCTTTAGTTTTATTCAACTCACTTATCGCGATTGCACCATAATTTGTCCAAATTAAATTTGGTAAAATTGAAAAAATATTATCTAAGTTAATCGAGCGGGGCTTAACCAATCGATGTGAAAGCAGATGTAACCGCAGATAAGCATCAGCCACATCGACAATAGGTGAGGCTAAATCACCGATTGTGGTTTGTAATTTAACTTTATTGACTAATCTGATCGGGTCAACACCAAGGGCAGATTCAAAGTCATCAATTGAATTTGGATTTAAACCAAGTGATGGCGCCGGGTAGAAAACCTCTAAAATTTCGCCATTAAATTCACTCGCAATCCCGATTGCACTAGCTGAGTGGGTGTTCATAGGTAAAACTTAGCGCCTCACCGGGTTAAACCGAGAGTGGCTTTGAGTGATTTGAGAGAATTACTAAGTGTTAGAAACAAATAAAACTCTTGCCGAGTTGACCATAGACCTCATCAATATTGAGAGTGTCTCACTGAACGAGCAAGCATTGGCTGACCAGATCCAAGCCTCACTCGGGCTTAACTCCAATTTGTCGCTTAAGCGAATTGATAACACTTTGGTGGTGTCAACAAATTTCACCCACCCAACTCGCGTGATTTTGGCAGGACATCTAGATACCGTGCCGGCAAATAATAATCAAACCGCGCAGTTAGTTGAAAACTCAATAAGTGGATTAGGTGCGGTTGATATGAAGGGTGGCTTGGCAGTGATGCTAAAGCTGGCGCAAGTAACACACGAATTTAAAAAAGATGTGACATTTTTGTTTTATGAAGCAGAAGAGATTGAATCTAAATTTAATGGGCTAGAAAAAGTTGCAAAACATTCTATGAGTGACCTAACCGCTGACTTTGCGATTTTACTCGAGCCAACTAACGCAATTTTAGAATTGGGCTGTCAGGGGTCCATCAGATTTAAAGTTGCCGTTACCGGACGGCGGGCGCATGCTGCTCGTTGGTGGAAAGGCGAAAACGCAATTCATAAATCTGCTCAACTTTTACAATTGGTAAATAGCTATCAGCCCCGCACCCCTGAAATTGAAGGTTTAACTTTTAAAGAAGGTTTACAGGCAGTGGGGATTAGCGGGGGAGTTGCCGGAAACGTTGTTCCTGATTTAGTTGAGATTTCTTTCAATCACAGATTTGCACCCGATCGAAACAGTCAAGACGCCATTGCGCATCTAAAAGAGTATTTTAACGAATACGAAATTGAAGTATTTGATATATCTGAAGCTGCGCCAGTTGGATTGAGCAACAAGGCAGTTGCTGATTTTGTAAAAACAATCGATTTACCAATCGCTCCAAAATTTGGCTGGACAGATGTTGCAAGATTTTCAAAATTAAATATTCCGAGCCTTAATTTTGGCCCGGGGGATCCACACTTGGCGCATCATCCGGCAGAAGCGGTAGAGATTGCCCAATTAGAAAATGTTTATGAAAAATTATTTTTTTGGCTCTCAAGTTGAATAAAGCTATTTGTGTTTTTTGTGCTTCTAGCACAGATATAGATGACAAATTTTTTACGCTGGCCAGCGAGGTAGGCGCAGCCATTGCCCAACGCGGCTATCAATTAGTTACAGGCGGTGGAACTATCTCGATGATGGGTGCAGTCGCTACTGCTGCACGAAAATTTGGCGGTAAAACTATTGGGGTGATCCCAGAAGGATTACTAGAATTTGAAGTTGCTGATGAGGCAGCGGATGAATTAATTATTACCAAAGATATGCGCACTCGTAAAGCCGAGATGGATTTACGTAGTGATGCCTTTATTGCGCTACCAGGTGGGATTGGAACCTTAGAAGAATTAATAGAAGTCTGGACCGCGCGCAGTTTGGCTATGCACAATAAACCAATAATTATTTTGGACCCATGGGATGACTATTTACCTTTAAAAAAATTAATATCAGAATTGACGCAGAAGCAATTTATTCGTCAGGCTGCCACGATAATTCCAATTTGGACTACAAATATTGCGCAAGCACTAAATGCCATAGAAGATGAATGGCTCGCCCCGCGTGACATTGTGGCAAGTACGAGTGACCTACTAGAAGCAGAAGTGGATGAAATTAATGAAAGCTGATTTGAGTTTGACCCAACGAGTTAAGGCACCAGCTGAAAAAGTATTTGCTGAAATAGTAAATTGGCCGGCCCAATCTGAGTGGATGGTTGGCACCAAAGTTTGGGTAACAAAAAATCAAGGGGTAGGTGTTGGTGGTGAATTTGCTGCGTTCACTGGCATCGGAAAACTTGGCTTTATTGACCCAATGCGTATTACGCATTGGGATCCACCGCATGAAGTTTCGGTGTTACACCTAGGCAACTTTGTTAAGGGCACCGGACTTATGAAGGTTGAAAAAATTGATGATGAAACTTCAGACTTTATCTGGTCAGAGAGTTTGCAATTACCTTTAGGGATATTTGGATTTATCGGTTACAAATTAATTGAGCCATTTTTTAAAATGGCAATTAAAAGTTCATTAAAAAAATTTGCACAAATAGTTGAAAAAAGTTCCTATTAAATAGGCGTATTTTCAGGCTATAGGATTTTGTAGTAGAATAACTAACATAATTAATCAAACGTGAGGTATTTAAATTATGGCTGCAATGAAACCCCGAACCGGCGATGGCCCTATGGAAGTAACTAAAGAAGGACGCGGTTATGTGGTACGTATTCCGCTAGAAGGTGGCGGAAGACTCGTTGTAGAAATGTCATTAGAAGAAGCCAAAGAACTAGATGTACAACTTGAGGTTTTGGCTAAGTAATTAATTAACCCGCTCTGGGCGATAAATCGCCGCTAGCATCCCATCTGAGTTAGCAACTAAAGTTGAAATAAATCTTTCATCATCTCTAATTTGCTCGCCAACGTTTCTGATGGCAATAGTTTCAGCGTCTTGTGCTTTAGGGTTTGCTACTAAATCTTGATTTAAGGCGTTATCAAAAACTAATATCCCACCCGGGCGCAGTAACCTAGCACTTTCTACTAAAAGTGATTCATACTCTAATTTGTCACCAGCAATAAAAATTAAGTCATACGCTTTGTCGGTCAATCTTGCAACAACTTCAAGTGCCTTGCCGGTAATAAGCCGGGTGCGGTTTGGCTCGATTTGGGCTTGGGCAAAAGTTTCTTTTGCAATGCGTTGGGCTTGGGCAT
>CAZXCT010000023.1:15776-18570 GCA_964639395.1 uncultured Bifidobacterium sp. | reverse complement strand
TGGCCAAGATGAACGAACAAATTGCCTTCAACAAAGATATATCTTTGGCTGGCGCCGCTCTAATCATTTTCTACCTTTTCGCCAAATTTGGTGGCGAATTAGGACTAGTACTAGGAACCCCATCTCTATTTAATATGTAATTAACTAGTATCAAACTAAGCCCCCGGCTAAAAACCGGGGGTTTTTAATTTAATTCTGATAAAGTTTTGCGTAAATGACGTACACCGATAAGGACAAAATAGTCCCTAAGCCCGCAAACGAATTAGGCTGGCGCGATCTTACAGTTACGCAGGGTGACCTACATCTTGGCGAAAAACCAAATGGTCGAACGCTTGCGGCTTTGATTCACTTAAGTGACCTTCATATTTGTGATGCTGAATCACCTTCTCGAATTGAATATTTAGATCGTTATGCGGATGCGGATAGCCCCTACCGTGGCGAGTTAGGTCATATCGGCACCTATCGGGCAAATGAAATTTTGACTACACAGGTTTTGGCAACCATGGTTGAAACCATTAACGAAATTGACAAAGCACCCTTAACCGGAGCAGAAATTGATGCGGTAGTAATCACCGGCGATATGACAGACAACGCTCAGCAAAATGAAACGGACTGGTATCTAAAAGTACTTAACGGTGGTGAGGTGCATCCGGCTAGCGGAAACACTGAAAAAAGTGAATGGGTTGGGTCAAAAAATGTCACTTTTGATGCCAAGTATTGGCACCCCGATGGTGCGCCGGCGGGTGAAATCGAAGATGAACCAACTCGAATTTTTGGGTTTCCAAAAATCGCTGGTTTAGTAGAAGCTGCGCGAAAAAAATTTTTAGCAAAGGGATTAAATAAGCCATGGTTTGCCATTTATGGAAATCACGATTTATTACTGCAAGGAACAGTTGCGCCCGACAAAAATTTGACCGATTTATCAACGGGCGATGAGCGAATTATTGGCTTACCGCTTGATTTTAAAATTCCAGATATAAAACCTTCATTTGCTGAGGTCGGGCCCGTTTGGTACCTACATAACGAAACTTCGCCCCGGCAAAAAATAACAAGTGACAAAAAGCGGGCGTTTAACGATGCCAGCGAATTTGCTAAAGCGCATTTAGTGACAGGTGGACATGGATTTACTCAGTGGAATGCAGATAGTAATCGAGCCTACTGGTCAAAAGATTTGAACGAAATAACTTTAATTGCGATGGATACAGTTAACCCCTGGGGTGGTTGGCAAGGGTCGATCGATGAAGCACAATTAAATTGGATTGAATCATTACTTATTAAAAATAAAGATAGATATGTAGTTTTATTATCTCATCATCCGGCCTTTACCTGGATTAATAATTTTGCGCCACCAGGTGAGCCAAGAAGAGTTTTAGTTGATGAATTAATGAAATTATTAGATAAGCATAAAAATGTAATTTGTTGGATTGCAGGTCATGTGCACTACCACTGGGCAACGTATTTAGATAGATCAGACGGATCTAAAATTTTGCATGTGACAACCTCTTCTCAGGTTGATTGGCCACAGCAAGGCAGAATAATTGAAATCGTAAAAGAAGCGGACGGACAAATTGCTTTTGGTTCAACTGCAATAGACCATAAAGGTGAAATTAATTGGCACGGTAAAGAACTTAATCACATCACCATGGCTGGAATATCGCGAGAATTAGCCGGAAATGACTGGCAGTATCGTGACGATTTTTTTGCGAGACCAGATGTTGATTTTGAGACCAGTGTTAAGAATGTGATTTGGAGAATTCAAGACCCCTTTATTTAGCACAAAATTCACGCATCTTTTAAATCGTGTTTAGTTAATTTGACCATTTTGTGCTCGCAAAGCACTAGTCTTCTATCTTCAATACACAACCGGAGGTAGGAATGTCCAAATTTAGGACGCTCGCAGCCTTTGGATTAGTTGTAGCTATTGCACTTGCAGGTTGTTCTTCAGGAACTTCTTCAAGTTCAAGCGATACGACTGATTCAGGTTCAACTTCAGAAAGTTCACAAAGCGCAAGCGATTGCGGAACAACTGTTGAAGAAATTGCTGCTAATGCAAAAGAAGAAGGTACCGTTAACTTAATTGCTCTTCCAGATACTTGGGCAAATTACGGCGGAATCCTTGCAAAGTTTGAAGAGAAATATGGAGTTGATGCTCCTGTACAAAATCCAGATGCTTCAAGTGCTGATGAATTAACTGCGATCGAAACACTTCGCGGTCAATCAGGTATGCCAGAAGTTGTGGATATTGGGCCAGCCTTCAATGTCGAAATGAGAGAAAAAGGCTATTCCGAGTTGTACAAACCAACTGTTTGGGATGAAATCCCAGCAGCCTTAAAAGATGCAGAAGGTTATTGGGTTGCCGCGTATTACGGTGTACTAGCGATTGCTACCAACACAAGTTTGGTTAGCAATGTTCCAAAAACTTGGGCAGAATTAAAGAGTCCTGAGTACAAAGGAATGGTTACCATAAATGGTGATCCACGTGAAGCCGGTGCAGCATTTGCCGCAGTGGTTGCCGCAGCAGTTGCTAACGGTGGTTCTTTTGATGATGTAATGCCCGGAATTGAGTACTACGCAGAACTCAAAGAACTTGGCAATCTTCAAACCATCGACGTAACCCCAGCAGCAATCTTGTCTGGCGAAGTACCAATCGCACTTGATTGGACTTACAACTTCCCTGGATTGCAAGATCAAATTGCAGAAGCGGGATTTGTGTTCGAGGTTAATGTGCCAGCAGATGGTGTTTACGGTGGCTACTACTCACAATCAGTAGTAACTGAAGTTGAGCATCCATGTG
>CAZXCT010000023.1:0-15766 GCA_964639395.1 uncultured Bifidobacterium sp. | reverse complement strand
GTTTCTGACGATGGTGCGCTTGGTTATCTAGAAGGCGGAGCAGTTCCTGCACGCTACGGTTCATTATTAGAGCGCGGGCTAGTGCCTGATGCTTTAGCAGCAAGCTTGCCTTCTGCTGACATTTTGAACAACATCACCTTCCCATCCGCAGCACAGGTTGAAGCAGCTCGCGCTGTTATCACCGAAAACTGGGGACCAATGGTTGCAGATAAATAAATCTGCAAACTAGGTAGGTAATCCTGATTCAGGCATTGAGCAGACAACCTGCTCAATGCCTGAACATATTTGGTGGAGGTGAATACAAGTTAAAAGCCTGAAGATTCTGCAAAAAAATCAAATATTAATGGTTGTTGCTTTACCTTTTATTGTTTTTGTCGCTATTTTTTTAGTTTGGCCAACTTTAACTGTGCTCTGGAACTCAGTTTGGATTAACGGAGAGTTATCTGCAGATCAATTAATTAGAGCAATGAGCGGCACCTATCAGCGCTCATTTGTCTTGAGCGTTCAACTTGGTGTTTTAACCTCGCTAATCGGCGGCACGGTAGGAATTATTTTGGCTATCATCGCAGCAACTCTTACTCGCCCCCGCTGGTTGAGATCCTTTTTAGATTCTTGGAGTGCAGTCGCTTCACAACTCGGGGGTATTCCGCTGGCGTTTGCCTTTATTGCGTTATTAGGAACGCAGGGTATTTTGACCGCGATTTTAAAATTTTTTGGACTCGACATCATTAGTTATGGGTTTTCACTGTCCAGCTTTTCTGGCTGGGTAGTGGTGTATTTGTATTTTCAGATACCGCTTATGTTTTTAGTGGTGTCACCGGCGGTGGAAGGCCTCAAGCCGGAGTGGAGAGAAGCTGCCACAATTTTGGGCTCGTCCGCCGGTAGATTTTGGCGTTCAGTTGGCTTACCAGTTCTGTTTCCGTCAATTGTCGCTGGATATTTACTACTGTTTGTCAACTCTTTTGCGGCCTACGCAACCGCTTATGCACTGAGCAGTGGCGCTGGGCAGTTGGTTCCGTTACAAATTAGATTTATTTTGCAAGGAAACGTAATTACCGGTGAAGACAATTTAGGATTTAGTTTAGTTACTTGGACAATAGTGATTTTGTTAGTGAGTTTAATTTTAATTAATAGACTTCAGAAGAAGGTCTCAAAATGGACCAACTAGTCAAAGGCTTCAAATTAGGTAATATCTTTAAATATTCATTCTTATTTTTACTTGCGATGTTTTTCTTTTTGCCACTTTTTGCTATGGCGAGATTTGCCTTTCAAACTACCCCAGTAATTAAATTAAATTTAGCGAATTTTTTAGAGAACTGGACGCTGGGTGCGCTCTGGGCAGCAGTAACTGATCCGGGGGCAATTGCCACCACTCGATTAAGTTTAACGCTTTCGATATTAACTATTCTTGTTACTTTTTTAGTGCTGCTACCGCTGGCTACTTATGTAGAGATATTTGCCCAAAAATTTAAACCAGCCTTGACCGCAATTACGCTTTTACCTTGGTTGGTACCACCAGTGGCACTGGTAGTTGGAGTTGCCGCAACATTTAGACCGACCGTGCCGTGGTTTTTATCAAGTCCGTATAGCTTGGTGCCATTTTATGTTTTATGGACCTTGCCTTTTAGTTATCGGGCGTTAGATGCGGGGCTGAGAATGATGGGTGCGCGAACCCAGTACGAAGCGGCAACCAGTATGGGAGCGAGTTGGAATAAATTCTTCTTTCGGGTGATTATTCCAAATTTAAAAACTGCAATGTTGGTTTCGGCAGTGCTATCTTTTGCGCTGGTAATGGGTGAATTTGCCTTCGCTTCTTTGTTACTAAAGCAAACTTTGCCTACATATTTAGTAGTAATTCAAGGCGGTGCACCTAGAGTTGGATTTGCCTTAGCGCTATTGGTAATGATTGCTAGCGCACTATTACTTGGTTTGTTAGTTAGTTATTTAAGAAGACGGGGAGTCAAACTAAATGCGACAGGAATATAAAAATGGCTGAAATAGAATTTCAAAAAGTAACTAAACGTTACGACGAGACAACTGCGCTCGATAGTTTTAGTTTGAAAATTGGCTCAGGTGAACTAATTAGCCTCTTAGGGCCATCCGGCTGTGGTAAAACAACCGCGCTGCGTTCGGTAGCTGGCTTTATAGATGTCAATGAGGGTGATATTTTGTTAGACGGAAAATCCATTAGAGATATTCCACCAGCCAAAAGAGGATTTGGCATGGTATTTCAGGCCTATTCATTGTTTCCGAATATGACAGCAGAAGAGAATATTAATTTTGCCTTAGAGTTAAAAAAGACAAAAACTGAAGCTAGAAAAAAGCGCGTAAACGAATTACTCGAAATCATAAATTTAGAAAAGCACCGCGCTAAATATCCGCATCAATTATCTGGTGGTCAACAGCAAAGAGTTGCATTGGCGCGAGCATTAGCAACCGAGCCGCCAGTTTTATTATTGGATGAACCACTGTCTGCTCTAGATGCAAATGTAAGAGATCAATTGCGTGATGAAATACGAGATGTTCAAAAAAAGCTTGGAATCACCACTATTTTTGTGACACATGATCAAAATGAAGCAATGTATATCTCAGACCGAGTAGCAGTTATGCGCAGCGGAAATCTTGAACAAATTGATGTACCTACTGTGTTGTATCAAAATCCAGCAAATCCATTTGTTGCTGAATTTGTCGGGCTTATAAATAAAATCCCAGCAAAACGGATCTCAGCAAATAAGTGGAACGTTGCCGGAAAAGAAATTTTGGCTCGAAACGAAATTCAAGAAAACGTTGGCTTAGCTTTGATTCGGCCTGAGGCAATTACTTTGTTGGCTGATCCGGCTGGCGGGCAATCGATTACGGCAGTTTCATTTTTAGGCGTAGTCACAAGATTGCAAATGCAAGTTGAGGGTGTAAAAGTGATTGCTGATTTGACCTCTGAGCAAGCAAAGTCATTTAAAGTAGGCGATCGAGTTAACTTGCAGCTCTCTACCCAAGAAGCCTTCATCGAAAGGCAATAGCGCCAAGAACTTGATATATAGCAGTAAAAAAGGCGTTTTTGGGTGGGGGTGTGACTTGACATTTAATACCGAGTATGATTTTAATTTGCACACCCAGAAACCAGAGCCCCCAAGGGCTTAGTTGCGCGTGGGCTAAAAGACTTGTAATTAAAGCAGTGCAATCAGAAAGGATGCCACTTGGCTCCGTCCGCCAAAATAAACCAAAATGCTAAACGACTTTCTTTCGGCAAAATCAAGGAACCAATAGACGTTCCTAATCTGCTCGATCTTCAAATCGATTCTTTCGATTGGTTGATGGGTAACAAGAAGTGGCAAGACCGAGTGCAAGCTGCGGTTGATAGTGGAAACACTGATGTTCCAACCACTTCTGGTTTAAGTGAAATTTTTGAAGAAATTTCACCAATTGAAGATTTAGCGGGAATGATGTCACTTTCTTTTCGCGATCACAGATTTGAGCCTGCCAAATATACCGTGGCCGATTGCCGCGAACGTGATTTAACTTATGCCCAACCTTTGTTCGTAACTGCTGAGTTCATGAATAATGAAACTGGCGAAATAAAGAGTCAAACTGTATTTATGGGTGACTTTCCGATTATGACTGATAAAGGTACTTTTGTAATTAACGGTACCGAAAGAGTTGTGGTTTCACAGTTAGTACGCTCACCTGGCGTTTATTTTGAGAAGTCAATTGACAAAGCAACCGATAAAGATTTATTCAACGGAAAATTCATCCCCAGCCGTGGTGCTTGGTTAGAATTTGAAATTGATAAAAAAGATTTAGTATCTGTTCGTTTAGATCGCAAGCGTAAGCAATCAGCCACAGTATTTTTAAAAGCACTTGGCCTATCTAGCGAAAAAATTCGTGAACGTTACAAGGGGTATCAATCAATAATTGATACTTTAGAAAAAGATACTGTTCAGTCACAAGAAGAAGCCTTGGTTGATATTTATCGCAAGATGCGTCCGGGTGAACCCCCAACAGTTGAAGCTGGACGTAATCTAATTGAAAATTACTATTTTAATTCAAAGCGTTACGACCTAGCAAAAGTTGGTCGATACAAAATTGGACGCAAATTAGGATCCCGCTTACCTTTAGAAACTAGCGTTTTAACTATTGATGATATTTGCGATGCAATTGAATACATCGTGGCTTTACATGCTGGTACTGAAACGATGAAAAAAGAACGCGGCGTAATGCAGGTAGAAACAGATGACATTGATCATTTTGGTAACCGTCGTTTACGCACCGTTGGTGAATTAGTACAGAATCAAATTCGTACTGGACTCTCACGCATGGAGCGAGTTGTTCGCGAAAGAATGACCACGCAAGATGTTGAGGCAATTACGCCACAAACCTTGATTAATATTCGCCCAGTAGTTGCTGCTATCAAAGAATTCTTTGGTACCAGCCAACTTTCACAATTTATGGATCAAACAAATCCATTAGCTGGTTTAACTCACAAGCGTCGTTTATCAGCACTAGGCCCTGGTGGTTTATCGCGTGAGCGTGCGGGCTTTGAGGTACGAGATGTGCACCCGTCTCACTACGGCCGGATGTGTCCGATTGAAACCCCAGAGGGGCCAAATATTGGTTTGATTGGCTCGCTTTCAACTTTTGCGCGAGTTAATGTTTTTGGATTTATCGAAACCCCTTATCGAAAAGTATCAAAAGGTAAAGTTTCAAGCGCAGTACTTTATTTGACGGCTGATGATGAAGATCGTCACGTAATTGCCCAAGCAAATACTCCACTTAATGATGATGGAACTTTTGCCGAAGAGCGTATTTTGGTTCGTCGTCGTGGCGGTGAAGTTGATTATGTAACCGCTGAAGAAGTCGACTTTATGGACGTTTCACCACGTCAAATTTGGTCGGTTGCTACCGGAATGATCCCATTCTTAGAACACGATGATGCAAACCGCGCACTGATGGGTGCGAACATGCAACGTCAATCTGTGCCATTACTTAAAGCAGAGTCCCCATTAGTAGGAACCGGCATGGAATATCGTGCTGCGGTTGATGCGGGGGATGTAGTACTTTCTGAAAAAGCTGGTGTGGTTAGCGAAGTCAGTGCAGATTCTATCGAAATTAAAAACGATGACGGCTCAGATTCTTTCTATCAAGTACTGAAGTTTTACCGCTCAAATCAGGGTACTTCCTTCAATCAAAGACCAATCGTAAAAGCCGGAGAAAAAGTAAAAGCCGGACAAGTTATTGCAGATGGCCCTTGTACCGAAGATGGCGAAATGGCGCTAGGCAAAAACTTGCTTGTTGCCTTTATGTCATGGGAAGGCCATAACTACGAAGATGCAATTATTTTAAGCTCTCGCTTGGTGCAAGATGACGTTTTATCTTCAATTCATATTGAGGAATACGAATTAGATGCTCGCGATACCAAGTTGGGCCCAGAAGAAATCACACGCGACCTTCCTAATGTGGGCGAAGAAGTTTTAGCCGATTTGGATGAGCGTGGAATTATTCGCGTAGGCGCAGAGGTATTGCCTGGCGATATTTTGGTTGGCAAGGTAACACCAAAGGGTGAAACTGAGTTAACTCCAGAAGAGCGCTTGTTAAGAGCAATCTTTGGTGAGAAGGCTCGTGAAGTACGCGATACTTCGCTGAAAGTGCCACACGGTGAAACCGGAACAGTTATTGATGTAAAGGTATTTGATCGTGAAGCAGGCGATGATGAAATGCCCGCTGGCGTTAATCAAATCGTTCGCGTTTGGATTGCGCAAAAACGTAAAATTACAATCGGTGACAAACTAGCCGGTCGTCATGGTAACAAGGGTGTAATTGCCAAGATTCTTCCAATTGAAGATATGCCCTTCTTAGAAGACGGCACCCCAGTTGACATCGTGCTTAATCCGCTAGGTGTACCAAGCCGTATGAACTTGGGTCAAGTTTTAGAAACTCACTTAGGTTGGATTGCAAAATCAGGTTGGGAAGTAAAAGGCACACCAAAGTGGGCAGAAAACTTGGCAGACAATATGCGCAAGGTTGCCCCAGGTACCAAATTAGCTACCCCAGTATTTGACGGCGCCAAAGAATCTGAAATTACGGGATTACTTGAATCAACTTCTGAATCTGCAACGGGTGAAAGATTGATCGGTAAAAATGGTAAGGCTCGTTTGTTTGACGGACGCAGCGGTGAACCATTCCCAATGCCAGTCGCGGTTGGTTACAAATATATTTTGAAACTGCACCACTTGGTTGATGACAAGATTCACGCACGTTCCACTGGCCCTTACAGCATGATTACCCAACAACCATTGGGTGGAAAAGCTCAATTCGGTGGTCAGCGATTTGGTGAGATGGAAGTTTGGGCACTTGAGGCTTACGGTGCTTCTTATGCCTTGCAAGAACTTCTTACCATCAAGAGCGATGACGTACTTGGTCGTGTAAAAGTTTATGAAGCAATAGTTAAGGGCGAAAACGTTCCAGAGCCAGGCATTCCAGAATCATTCAAGGTTTTGGTAAAAGAAATGCAATCACTCGGCTTAAATGTTGAAGTACTTTCAGGTGACGGGGAAACAATTGAATTGCGCGACACCGATGAAGACGTTTTCAGAACTGCAGAAGAACTAGGAATCGATCTTTCTCGGCGTGAGCCAGCAAGTGTCGAAGAAGTTTAAGAACTTAACAAGAAACTAGAAAAAGAGGCGGAATAACTAGTGCTAGATGTAAATTACTTTGACTACTTGCGTATCGGCTTAGCAACAGCAGACGATATCCGTAATTGGTCTAACGGTGAAGTAAAGAAACCTGAAACCATTAATTACCGCACACTCAAGCCAGAGAAAGATGGCTTGTTCTGCGAAAAGATATTTGGACCAACCCGTGACTGGGAGTGCTACTGCGGTAAATACAAGCGCGTACGTTTTAAAGGCATCATTTGTGAACGATGCGGAGTTGAAGTAACTCGCGCCAAAGTACGTCGCGAACGCATGGGTCATATTGAATTAGCTGCACCGGTAACTCATATTTGGTTTTTCAAGGGTGTACCCAGCCGCCTTGGGTATTTGCTTGATCTTGCACCAAAAGATTTAGAAAAAGTTATTTATTTCGCTGCCTACATGATTACCGATGTAGATGCGGATGCACGTCATGAAGATTTGCCAAAACTTGAGAAGAAGTTGGATCAAGATCGCAAAAATGTCGAGAAGCGTCGCGATCAAGATGTGGCAGCCAGACAGCAAAAACTTGAACAAGATCTAAAAATCATGGAAAAAGAAGGCGCTAAGCCAGAAGCCATGAAAAAGGTTAAAGAAGGCGCAGATCGAGAAGTTGCTCAAATGCGTAAAAAAGCAACGCAAGAAATCGATCGTTTAGGCAGAGTATTTGATCGCTTTAAGAGCCTTAAAGTACAAGACCTAGAAGGCGACGAAATGTTGTATCGCGCTATGCGTGACAACTACGGTCGTTACTTCACCGGTGGAATGGGTGCTGCCGCAATTAAGCGTCGCCTTGAAACATTCGATCTACAAGCTGAATCAGATCGACTACGTGAAGTTATTGCAACTGGCAAAGGTCAAAAGAAGTCTCGTGCCTTAAAGCGACTTAGAGTTATTAACGCATTTTTAAATACCACCAACCGCCCAGAAGCAATGGTGCTTGATGCGATCCCGGTAATTCCGCCAGATTTGCGCCCAATGGTGCAACTAGACGGTGGAAGATTTGCCACAAGTGATCTAAATGATCTTTATCGTCGGGTAATTAACCGTAACAATCGTTTAAAGAGATTGCTGGATCTTGGTGCACCTGAAATTATTGTTAACAACGAACGACGCATGCTACAAGAAGCAGTTGATGCATTGTTTGACAATGGTCGCCGTGGCCGCCCAGTAACAGGGCCAGGTAACCGACCATTGAAGTCACTCAGCGACATGCTTAAAGGAAAGCAAGGACGATTCCGTCAAAACTTGCTCGGAAAGCGCGTTGACTACTCAGGCCGTTCAGTAATCGTGGTGGGCCCACAGTTGAAACTTCATCAGTGCGGTTTACCAAAACAAATGGCATTAGAACTGTTCAAGCCTTTCGTAATGAAACGCTTAGTAGATCTAAACCATGCACAAAACATTAAATCTGCAAAGCGAATGGTGGAACGCTCACGCGCTGTGGTTTGGGATGTATTAGAAGAAGTTATTAACGAACACCCGGTAATGCTTAACCGTGCGCCAACTTTGCACCGTTTAGGTATCCAAGCATTTGAACCAGTTTTAATTGAAGGTAAAGCAATTCAAATCCACCCGCTAGTTTGTACTGCATTTAACGCAGACTTTGACGGTGACCAGATGGCAGTTCACGTGCCGCTTTCTGCTGAAGCGCAAGCCGAAGCACGCATATTGATGCTTTCAAGCAATAACATTCTCTCGCCAGGTAGCGGTAAACCGATTACTACTCCAACGCAAGACATGGTGTTGGGTATCTTCCACATCACTCGTCAAACCGCAGGAACAAAAGGCGAAGGAAGAGAATTCTCTTCTGTCGGTGAAGCATTGATGGCATACGACAAGGGCGAATTAGATGTACAAGCCCAAATTAAGATTCGTTTGCAAAACGTCTTTCCTGGTAGCACTGACAAAACTGCAGAAGGCTGGACTTACGGTAATCCATTGATTTTGCAAACCACTCTAGGTAGAGCACTTTTCAATGAAACTTTGCCAAACAACTATCCATTTGTTAATCATGTAGTCGATAAAAAACGCCTGGGTACTTTGGTGACTGATCTAACTGAAAAGTATCCAAAAATCCAAGTTGCGCAAACACTTGATGAATTAAAAGACATTGGATTTTACTGGGCTACTCGTAGTGGCGTGACAATTTCAATTGATGACGTTATCCCACCACCAGAAAAAGAAGCTTTGATGAAGAAATCTGAAGACTTGGCAGCGAAAGTTCAAAAGAACTTTGAACGCGGCATGATCTCAGATTTAGAACGTCGTCAAGAATTAATCGACATTTGGACTAAAGCCACCGACGAAATTGCCGTCGCGATGGAAAAGAACTTTCCTGAAGATAATCCAGTTTGGATTATGGCAAACTCTGGTGCTCGCGGAAACATGATGCAGATTCGCCAGTTAGCCGGTATGCGTGGTTTGGTGTCTAATCCAAAGGGTGAAATTATCCCTCGTCCGATTAAAGCCAACTTTCGTGAAGGCTTAACTGTGTTGGAATACTTCATTTCTACTCACGGTGCTCGAAAAGGTTTGGCTGACACGGCACTTCGTACCGCTGACTCGGGTTATTTAACTCGACGTTTAGTTGATGTGGCGCAAGATGTAATTATTCGAGAAATTGATTGCAACACTGAAAGAGGAATCAAAGAAACCATCGCCGTTAAGGGTGAAGATGGCAAGTTGGTACCGATTGAAAATGTAGACACCACAGTTACTTCACGCGTATTAGCAGATGAAGTAGTTATTGGTAAAGATGCACTTGCTAATCGTGGTGACGAACTTTCTTTGAGTTTAATGCAAGAGTTAATTGAAGACGGAGTAACTGAAGTTAAGGTGCGTTCGGTACTAACTTGCGAAAGCAAATTAGGAACTTGCGCTATGTGTTACGGACGTTCGATGGCAACTAGCAAGTTGGTTGACGTGGGTGAAGCAGTCGGAATTATTGCTGCCCAATCGATCGGCGAGCCAGGTACTCAGCTAACAATGCGTACCTTCCATACGGGAGGTGTGGCTGGTGAAGATATTACGCACGGTTTACCGCGTGTGGTTGAGTTGTTTGAGGCTCGTACCCCTAAGGGTGTGGCACCTATCAGTGAGGTTACTGGTCGGGTAAAAATTGATGAAACTGAAAAACTTCGCAAAATAACTATCGTTCCTGATGATGGTTCTGAAGAAGTTGTTTATAGCGTTTCAAAGCGTGCTCGCTTACTAATTGAAGATGGCGGCAAGGTTGAAGTTGGCGAAAGACTCACTTTGGGTGCAGAGGATCCTAAACAGGTACTTCGTATCTTGGGCCCTCGTCGTGCACAACAGTATTTAGTGCAGTCAGTGCAAGAGGTTTATCGCTCACAAGGTGTAAGCATTCACGATAAGCACATCGAAGTAATCGTGCGTCAGATGTTGCGCCGTGTAACTGTGCTCGAAAGCTCTGATACCACATTGCTACCAGGTGAATTAGTTGATCGCGGAATGTTTGAAGCCGAGAACCGTCGGGTAGTCGCGCTAGGTAAAAAACCTGCGGCAGGCCGTCCTGAATTAATGGGTATTACTAAAGCCTCATTAGCAACTGAATCATGGTTAAGTGCGGCATCGTTCCAAGAAACCACCAGAGTTTTGACGGATGCAGCCATCAATGTCAAGATGGATTCACTAGTTGGTCTTAAAGAAAACGTGATTATCGGTAAGTTGATTCCGGCTGGTACCGGAATGCCGGTATACCGCAACGTACGCGTTGAGCCAACTGAAGAAGCCAAAGCAGCAATGTATGCCTCAATGGCAAGTTATGACGATCTTGATTACACCGCGTTTAGCGCTGGCGGCGGCGAAGCCGTTCCGCTAGATGACTACGACTCACGCAATCGCTAACTTAAAGGAGCACCAATGAAGTACCAATTACAAGACATTTCTGGACAAGTCGTTGTTATCACTGGTGCAACTAGTGGTATCGGCGCTGCCGCTGCACGTCAATTAGTAGCAGAAGGCGCCAAAGTGGTACTTAATGCGCGCAATAAAGAACGTTTAGCAGAGATTGTAAAAGAGCTTGGTGACGCTAACGCGCTAGCAGTTGCTGGCGATACCGCTGACCCAAAACTGTGCCGCGAGGTTGTTAAGCAAGCAGTTGCCAAATTTGGCAAAGTAGATGTGGTTGTGCCAAATGCTGGAATTGGCAAATACGGCTCAGTGCTCGATTACACCGATGACGAAGTTAACGAAATGATGCGGACAAATTTTGAGGGCACGGTGCATATTGTTCGTGCTGCTTTGCCAGAAATTTTAAAAACAGGTGCTGGGGATGTAGTAATCGTTTCATCGGTTGCTGGCTTCAGAGGCGGCGGAGTTGAATCGATTTATGCTGGAACCAAACATGCGCAAGTTGGATTTGCTGGTGCCTTAGATCGCGAATTAAGAGAAAAGAATGTTCGCGTCGCACTAGTTTGCCCGGCTGGTACTGAAACAGAATTCGCGCTAGGGGCAGGTCGCACCACTGACAATCCGATCATGAAAGAGTATTTACGTCCAGATGACGTAGCCTTTCAGATTGTTTCAATTATTAAGCAACCAAGAAGTGTGCGCACCCACATTTGGACGCTTTGGTCAATCCACCAACAGTCTTAAAAAATTAATCAATAACAGTTCGGCGTGGGCCAATACCCCATGCAAGGTAGTTCCACATCCAATCGGCAATAACACTTACGCGGTTTCTGCCGCCGGCTAAATATGCAACGTGAAGCGCCAGCCAAGTTAGCCAAGCCAGCGTTCCATTTAATCTCAGCCCGCCTGGCATTTCTACTACGGCTTTACGACGTCCGATAGTTGCCATTTGACCTTTATCGGTATAGGCAAATTCTTTTAATGGTTTGTTTTTTAAAATATTTTTAATTTGACGCGCTACATGTTTACCCATTTGTAAGGCAACGGGTGCCACCATTGGCAATGGCGCACCTTTGAACTCAAGATGTGCTCCGTCACCGATAACCCAAATATTTTCTTTAGTTTGTAAGAATTTATTAACCTTTATTCGATTGGATCGATCAGTTTCACCGAGCGAATCCCAACTTGAATAAGCCGCAACTCCGGCGGCCCAAATAAATGTACCCCCGCTGATAATTCCACCATTTTTTAAGTGAATATCACTCTCATACATACGATCCACCATTGAATCTAAATAAACCGTTACCCCCATTTGCGTCAGATCTTTTTTGGCACGGCTGGCGGATTTTTCATGAAACATTGGCAACAATCTAGGGCCGGCTTCAATTAATGCGACTTCACCAAATTTAGCTAGTTCATCAAATTCTTTACCCATGGATTTTTGTAATTCAGAGATTGCCCCAGCTACTTCAACCCCGGTGGGCCCGCCACCAATTACCACTACCTTTAGCGACTCTTTAGGTTTTCGACCGGCTGCGACTTCTTCATAAGTAGTTAATAGCTGATTTTTTATTTTACGCGCTTGCATGATTGTTTTCATTTGTAGCGCGAATTTATCAACCCCGGGGATTCCGAAGGTGGTGCCAGTTGAGCCAGTTGCCAGCACTAAGTGATCAAAGTCTAAAGACTTACCGTCAAATAGTTGTACTTGATTTTTTTGATCATCTATTTTTACAACTTCACTTTTAATAAAATTAATATTGTCAATTGCTGCCCGAACTGGGTAGGCAATGTCATCTTCAGGTAATCCGCCAGTAGCAACTTGATAAAGCAATGGTGAAAAAATTTGATAGGGATTTTTGTCGATCAGCGTTACGTCGATATCTTTGTGTTCCATTAGATTTTTTGCGCAAACTAGCCCACCAAACCCGGCACCGACAATTATGACTTTCATGGGCTTATTGTGGTCTATAAATTGATAAATCGCGATTTATTTGAAATCGGTGAGTGGCAATTCGAAGATTTCTTCTAAAACTCCGTTAACTGGTTGCGAGTAAACCATGCTGACCTTGCTGTAAACCAATCGCGCATCGCGCTCTACCAGGCCGCTCAGTGTTAAATCCACCCCTACCGTGGCAAAATCACCTTCGGCACAGCTTGGCTCGCAAGTGTTGGCGACTGATATCCCCTTGCCGAGGGCAGTTTCACCACCCCAACTAGCCCAAGTGATCTCAGTAAGAATTTGACCAGCATCCGCGCAGTAGAGAACTAGCTCGGTGGGTTCGCTGACTGCTTCTGTGCAGTTAATCACAAATACCTCAGAGCTGGCGGTGTCAGGCATAATTTGTTCATCAGCACAGCCGATTAGTGAAAAAGTCAATAAAATTGGGGCAATTAAGCGTTTCACGTGGTTTAACTTATCCTAAAGACACGCGGGCTAAGTACCCCCCGCCGTTACCCCTTATGAGGTATACGCGTAAATTTGGTCTTCGCGTCTTTATGACAACACGCCCGACCGCGTGGGTCTAAGGAAAACGAACAAAAACACAGATTAGAAGAATTGGAGTAGTGCGTGCCCACAATTCAACAGCTCGTTCGCAAAGGACGTAGCGAAAAGTCGTCGAAGAGTAAAACTCCGGCGCTAAAGGGATCACCGCAGCGTCGCGGTGTTTGCACTCGTGTTTATACAACAACTCCAAAAAAACCAAACTCTGCACTTCGCAAAGTTGCTCGTGTGCGTTTGTCATCGGGCATCGAAGTTACTGCTTATATCCCTGGCGTAGGACATAACTTGCAAGAGCACTCAATAGTTTTAGTACGCGGTGGACGTGTAAAAGATTTGCCGGGTGTGCGTTACAAAATTGTTCGTGGTGCATTAGATACCCAAGGTGTGAAAGATCGTAAACAGGCACGTAGTCGCTATGGCGCAAAGAAGGAGAAGAAGTAATGCCACGCAAAGGCCCTGCTATTAAACGTCCGTTAATTGCGGATCCAGTATTCAATTCTCAACTAGTTACTCAATTAGTTAATAAAGTTTTATCACGTGGTAAAAAGTCTGTTGCCGAATCAATTGTTTACGGCGCCTTAGAAGGCACTCGCGAAAAAACTGGTAGCGATCCGTTAATTACTTTAAAGCGCGCGCTAGATAACGTAAAACCAACTTTAGAAGTCCGTAGTCGTCGTGTTGGTGGCGCAACTTATCAAGTACCAATTGAAGTAAAGAGCACTCGTGCCACAACTTTGGCTTTGCGTTGGTTAGTTGATTTTTCACGTGCCAGAAGAGAAAAATCAATGACCGAACGCTTAATGAACGAAATTTTAGATGCTTCAAACGGATTAGGCGCAGCCGTTAAAAAGCGTGAAGACACCCACAAGATGGCTGAAGCTAACAAGGCTTTTGCTCACTACCGCTGGTAAAAAGAAAAAAGAAGAGGAATAGATAACCGTGGCCGTTGAAGTTCAGAGCGACTTAACAAAAGTTCGCAATATTGGCATCATGGCCCATATTGACGCGGGTAAAACTACAACTACTGAGCGTATTCTTTTTTACACGGGCGTTACTTACAAAATTGGTGAAGTACATGATGGCGCCGCCACCATGGACTGGATGGAACAAGAACAAGAGCGCGGAATCACAATTACCTCTGCTGCTACCACTTGTACTTGGGATGGTCACACCATCAACATCATTGATACCCCCGGACACGTTGATTTCACAGTAGAAGTTGAGCGTTCGTTGCGCGTACTAGATGGTGCGGTTGCAGTATTTGATGGCGTGGCAGGAGTTGAGCCACAATCAGAAACAGTTTGGCGTCAAGCAGATCGTTACGAAGTTCCGCGTATTGCCTTTATTAATAAGTTAGATCGCACTGGTGCGGTTTACACCAGAACAGTTGAAATGTTGATCGACCGCTTAAAAGCCCCAGTATTACTTTTGCAATTACCAATCGGTACCGAAGGTGACTTCATCGGAATTGTTGACTTAATTGCCATGAAGGCAAAAGTTTGGGCAGATAAAGAAGGTAAAGGAATTGAATTTGAAATTCAAGATATTCCTGCTGATTTATTAGAAGAAGCAAAAGCCAAGCGCGAAGTACTTATTGAAACTCTTTCAGAAGCCGATGACGAATTAATGGAAATGTTTTTAGAAGGTAAAGCACCAACTGAAGATCAAATTCATGACGGGATTCGTCGTGCCACGATCGCTTTTAAGGTTGTTCCGGTATTGATGGGATCAGCTTTCAAAAACAAGGGCGTGCAACCAATGCTCGATGCCGTCGTGCGCTATTTGCCAAATCCGTTAGATGTGGGCTCAATTAAGGGCTTTAAACAAGGTGATGAAGAAACCGAGATTGAACGTAAACCCGATGCAAATGAGCCATTCTCAGCCTTAGCATTCAAAATCATGAGCGATCCGCATTTAGGAAAGCTCACCTACATTCGTATTTATTCAGGATCCTTAGAAGCCGGCACGCAAGTATTAAACAGCTCAAAAGATCGTAAAGAAAGAATCGGCAAGATTTATCAAATGCATGCAAATAAGCGTGAAGAAATCTCAAAAGCATCTGCTGGTCACATCGTGGCAGTAATGGGATTGAAAGACACTACAACTGGCGAAACGCTTTGTGATTCAGATAAAACTGTAGTACTAGAAAGTATGAACTTTCCGGATCCAGTTATTTCGGTGGCAATTGAACCTAAGACCAAAGCCGATCAAGATAAGTTGGCAACAGCAATTCAAAGACTTGCCGAAGAAGATCCAACTTTCAAAGTTTCTTCAAACGAAGAAACTGGCCAAACCATTATTGCTGGTATGGGCGAACTTCATCTTGAAGTATTAGTTGACCGAATGAAGCGTGAATTTAAAGTTGAAGCAAATGTTGGCCGACCACAAGTTGCCTACCGTGAAACCATTACAAAACTTGTTGAAAAGATTGATTACACCCACAAGAAACAATCTGGTGGTGCTGGTCAGTTTGCTCGCGTAATTGTTAATCTTGAACCAATTGGAACCACTGAAGGTGGCTACGAATTCGTAAATAAAATCACCGGTGGACGTATTCCGCGTGAATACATTCCATCAGTTGATGCCGGTGCACAAGAAGCAATGCATACCGGAGTATTAGCTGGTTACCCAATGGTTGATATGAAATTAACTTTGACTGACGGTGCATATCACGATGTTGACTCATCTGAACTTG
>CAZXCT010000022.1:0-18776 GCA_964639395.1 uncultured Bifidobacterium sp. | reverse complement strand
GCAGAAGCCGAAGGCTTGGTAGATATTTTTAAAGCAGCAGGCGCCGACTGGAGAAATGCTGGTTGTTCGATGTGTCTAGGAATGAATCCAGATAAATTAATCCCAGGCGAGCGTGCTGCCAGTACGTCAAATCGAAATTTTGAAGGAAGACAGGGTCCAGGCGGACGCACTCATTTAGTTTCACCTTTAGTCGCCGCCGCAACTGCAATTACTGGTCACATCTCAACCCCAGCGGACGTTTAATAATGGAAAATTTCATTTCACACACAGGAACTGCCGCACCGCTAAGAAGAAGTAACGTTGACACCGATCAAATAATTCCAGCCGAATTTTTAAAGCGAATTACGCGCCATGGATTTGAAGACGGGCTTTTTAAGGCTTGGCGAAGTGATAAAGATTTTGTGCTAAATAAACCAGAATATGCAAAAGCCACAATTTTAGTTGCTGGCCCAGAGTTCGGTACCGGCTCATCACGCGAGCATGCGGTATGGGCATTGCAAGACCATGGGTTTAAGTGCGTTCTTTCATCTCGGTTCGCTGATATTTTCAGGGGCAATTCTGGTAAAGCTGGGTTACTCACAGCTCAGGTAGACCAATCGGTGATAGAAAAACTCTGGCAAATAATTGAAGATGAACCCGCTACGCAGGTGACGGTGGATCTAAATTCCAAAACTGTTAGTGCAAAAGATTTAGTTGCGGAGTTTCAAATTGACGATTACGTACGCTGGCGATTACTAGAAGGGCTAGATGACGTGGCCTTAACGCTGCAAAAGTCTGAGGCAATAGACGCCTTCGAAGCCAAGCGACCGGGCTTTTTACCGCTCACTCAGGGGTAAAATCAGTCATTTTGGGCGATTTTTACTATAAATCCCTACTTTTATTGAACTTTTCGGCGTGGCGATGAGAAATCCTTTATTTATGGGCATAACTTTTGCATTAGCACTGGACGTCCCAATGCCTTAGTTAGACAAAAGCCCGGAGGGCCAAGTGAAGAAACCAGATCTCGCCGACATCGTGCAGGAGCGCTATGAAGGCAGCCGTCGTCAAGCACTTGACTTGATCGATGCAATTTTCGATGCCATCACCACTGCCACTGCAAAAGGAGACAAAGTTTCTATTGCCGGCTTTGGAGTTTGGGAAAAGAAGACCCGTGCTGCACGCGTCGCTCGTAACCCAATGACTGGTGAAGCGGTTAATGTCCCTGAAAAGACAGTAGCCAAGTTCCGTCCCGCCAAAGACTTTAAAGACACTGTCTTGGGTGGCAAGAAATAACCGTAATTCATTAAAAACTCAGACAAGGCGCCTATTCGCTTCCAGCGGGTGGGCGCCTTACTGATTGAATGCAACAGTGGCAAAAGTTACCCGCGATAGTGAAGCCGGATCTAGTTTAAAACTAATCGCCTCAATAGTGCGTCCACCTTTGGCGCTCGTTACAAAGCGTGATTATCGAGGCGTAGAAAATTTAAATATCGATTCAGGGATAGTAGTTTCACCAAATCATATTTCTTGGTTTGACCCATTAGTTATTGCCCAATTTCTATGGGATAACGACCGCCCACCCAGATTTTTAGGAAAAGCCTCACTTTTTAGAATTCCTTTTTTAGGTAAGTTAATTCGCAATGCTGGACAGATTCCGGTCTATCGTAATTCTCATGCAGCTGCTAAAAGTGTTCACTATTCAGTCGCTAGCGTAAAACGTGGTGAAGCTGTGGTGATTTATCCCGAGGGCACAATTACCCGTGAGCCTGATCTTTGGCCGATGATGGGTAAATCGGGCGCGGTGAATGTTGCCTTGAGTGCAAATGTGCCGTTGATTCCGGTAGCGCAATGGGGCGCACAAGAAGTCATGGCGCCCTATCAAAAGAAATTAAATCTACTACCGCGCAAAACTATGAAAGTAATTGCTGGCAAGCCACTTGATTTAGCTGACTTAAGAAACCGCCCAATAGATTCTGAAGTTTTAAAGATTGGTACTGAGAGATTAATGCTGGCTATAAGTGAGCTCTTAGGACAACTTAGATCAGAAACTCCACCGAGTGAATTGTTTAGATGGAGTCGAGGCACATGATTAAACCTTTAGTAATTGGGGCAGGATCCTGGGGCACTGCTTTTGCGCAAGTTATTTCGGATGCTGATCATGATTGCTTGATTTGGACGAGAGACATAAATATTGTAAATGAAATTAACGATTTACACACCAACAATTCTTACCACCCACAAGTCATACTTCCAAAGCGAATAACTGCTACCAATAACATTGAAACAGCGCTGGCTGATTCAACTCATGTTTTTTTAACGATTCCAGCACAAAGTTTGCGAACTGTACTGCGCGGATGGAAGAGTTATTTTAATCCCGAAGTGCAAATTGTCAGTTTAATTAAAGGCTTAGAGTTGCAAACCGATGATCGAATGAGTGAGGTTATCAAGTCAGAATTAGCTGTGGCTGATTCCCAAATCACTGTGATCAGCGGGCCCAACTTGGCAAGTGAAATAATCCAGCGACAACCCACTGCAACTACTGTGGCTTGTCAGGATTTAAGTAATGCAGAAGATATTTCGCACTATTTTGCAAGTGAGTATTTTCGTCCATTTTGGGGATCAGACGTCATTGGGACAGAAATTGCTGGAGTTAGCAAAAATGTAATTGCAATTGCAAACGGTATTGCAGTTGGATTGGGGCTGGGTGAAAATACTCAATCTTCGGTAATAACTAGAGGGTTAGCAGAAATGACTCGACTAGGTTTGGCAATGGGCGCACAAATTGAAACCTTTCTCGGTTTAGCAGGTATCGGGGATTTAATTGCAACCAGTCAATCCCCACTTTCGCGCAATAGAACTTTTGGGCAATTCATGGGCGAAGGCTTAAGCGCAGAACAAGCCCAAGAAAAAGTGAAACGTACCGTCGAAGGTGCGAAGTCTGCCAGTCCATTGGTAGACATTGCACGCAAGCTACAAGTTGAAATGCCAATTAGTGAACAAATTGCCAAAGTGGTAGCCGGTGAAGTAAAACCCGATACTGCAATCTCAACCTTGTTGGCGCAGGCCTTAACTAAAGAACACTAACCCGCCCTAGCACTACGCTATTGCCATGACAAAACCACAAGTAGCAGTGATATTTGGTGGAATCTCAAATGAACACGAAATATCCTGTTTGTCTGCCGTTACGATTTTAAAAGAAATTAATCGTGAGAAATATTCTGTGCAACCAATTGGGATAACCAAAGACGGAAAGTGGGTTGCATTTAAGGCAGAACTAGAAATCAAAAAGTCAAATGAAAAACTACCTGTCATCGATCAAGATTTAATTAACCAATTTGCGATTTCAGCGCCCACCTTAAACCCACCACTGGAATTAGTAAATTCTCAAGTTGCGTTTCCGATTTTGCATGGCGCTTGGGGTGAGGACGGCACGATTCAAGGATTGCTGGAATTGCAACAAATCCCTTACGTAGGAAGTGGCGTTTTGGCATCAGCCATTGGTATGAACAAGCCATTAATGAAATTACTATTTCGCAAAGCGGGTTTATTGGTAAGTAATTGGTGTGACTTTTCATCCGCGAATTGGATAGCAGATAAAGCAAATGTGCTTAGTGAAATTAATAAGTTAAGTTTTCCATTATTTGTTAAGCCGGCTAGAGGTGGCTCTAGTGTGGGAATTTCAAAAGTTACTGAGTCAAATCAGTTAAGCCAAGCAATTGAATTAGCCCTACGTCATGACCCACGGTTTTTAGTAGAAGAAGCAGTTCTAAATGCACGAGAAATTGAATGTGGAGTTTTAGCCCAGGTAGATATGCCACTGCAGGTGAGTGTGCCAGCTGAAATAAAAGTTAATACAAATCATGAATTTTATGACTACAAGGCAAAATATTTAACAGACGGCGCAGAATTAATTGTGCCAGCGCAGCTGTCAAAAGATCAAGTTTCTCAAATCCAAGACCTCGCCTTAATGGCATTTAAAAGTATAGGTTGTGAGGGGTTGGCTCGAGTTGACTTCTTCTTGAAAGAAGACGGCGAAATTTATTTAAATGAAATCAACACCATGCCTGGCTTTACTTCAATCTCGATGTACCCAAGAACATTTGCCGCGAGCGGAGTGAACTATCAAGAGCTAATCGATGCTTTGTTAACTGAGGCGATGAACAGATCCAGTGGGCTCAGGTAGTCAGTGAGTAATGAAACACTGGGTGAGTTGGGTGAATTTGGATTTATTGAATTAGTCCAACGTCGATTAGCCCACCCTAGCTTTTTAACGGTAGGTATCGGTGATGATGCAGCAGTGATTGCTTTACAAAAACCAGAAGTTGTTAGTTGTGTAGATATCTTGGTAGAAGACCAACACTTTAAAAGAGATTTTTCTTCGGCTAAAGATATTGGCCATCGTGCGGCTGCTGCTAATTTGGCAGATCTAGTTGCCATGGGCGCACAACCTTTAGCACTTTTATTAGCCTTGGTCGCACCTAGTGATACTGAGGTTAGTTGGCTGATTGATTTAGTTGACGGAATTGTAGAAGAGGCCAACTTAACCGGAGCAGTTTTAATTGGTGGCGATACAACACGAGGTGAAAAAATTACAATCTCGATTACCGCCCTCGGACAACTGATGCAAGCTCCCGTACAGCGAAGTGGGGCAAAACCTGGAGACTTGGTGATTGCCGCAGGTAAGTTTGGCTGGGCTGAAGCAGGATTGCGAATTTTACAAAAAGGATTTCGTAGTCCCAATCTGCTCGTTAAAGCACATCAACGCCCCCAAGTGGAATACCAATCAGCATTAGCTGCGGCTAGCGCACTGCACGCCATGATTGATGTAAGTGATGGATTGGCACAAGATGCCTTACATCTAGCGAAAGCATCAAATGTACAAATTGACCTAAAAGCATCCGCACTTTCGCCCGATGAGTTACTGATTGAAGCCGCGCTCGCAATTGGGGCAGATCCTATGGATTGGGTTTTGCGCGGAGGCGATGATCATGCAATTTTGGCGACAATTGATTCTAATTCGGCGATGCCAACTGGATTTAGAATTATCGGTGAAGTTTTCAAAGGTGAGTCAAAAGTAACGTTGGATGGTAAAGAGTTAACTGGCCAACTAGGCCACGATCACTTTAAAAAGAATTAAGCGCGAACAACTTTTCCGGCACTTAGGCAGCCGGTGCAAACATTAACTCGCTTTGATGTGCCAGAAATCTTGGCTCGTACTCGTTGAATGTTTGGGTTAAAACGACGCTTGGTTTTACGTTGTGAGTGAGAAACTGAGTGTCCAAATCCAGGACCCTTGCCACATACGTCACACTTGGCACTCATTGATATTTCTCCTTTAAAATCACGCCCAATTCAGGGCCGAGTCATAGGCTACTAGAAGGGAGATAATTGTCCACAATTACCCCAAAGCAGCAAAACCCAAGGAGTGAAGTTGGCGAAACTTACGACCCCACTGGGTGAGGTATTGGGAGGTCGCAGCGCCAAGACCATTCAAAGTGCCTTTGGTTATCAAACTGTTTGGGACCTCTTATCGCACTATCCGCGCCGCTATGCGCAAAGAGGTGAGTTAACTGATTTAGCATCATTAAAAATTGACGAACAGGTAACGGTGCTAGCTGAAATAGCTAGTTGCAAAGAAATCCCAATGCGCCAAAGAGGCAAAAAAAGATTAGAAGTTGTAGTTACTGATGGAAGGCAGACTTTAGATTTAGCCTTCTTTCATTTAACACAAGTGCATAAGAAGAAACTTATTGCCGGTACTCAAGGGCTTTTTTCTGGAAAGGTTGGTGAATTTCGCGGAAGAAAGCAGTTAGCCCACCCAGAATATGTATTGACTGCGCAGTTAGGTGAAGAAACAGATCCAGAAGCAGCCGAAGCCTTTGCTAATGCAATTATTCCGGTTTACCGCGCTAGCGGGACAATTCCTTCGTGGCGGATTGCCAAAGCAATTAAATTTGTTTTGAGTCAAGTTGATTTGACAAGTGAAGATGAAGTTTTTACAGCGTCCTTACTTCAGCAAGAGAATCTGCTGCCACTTTCTGACGCCTATCAAGCGATACATAATCCACAAAGCATTGAATCCGCCGAGCGGGGACTTTATCGCATGATGTTTGAAGAAGCATTTGTATTACAGGCGGTATTGCTCAATCGAAGATTAATAAATGATTCACAACAAGCTATAGCCATAACTGCACAAAAGCATTTGTTGGCAGATACTTTTGAAAAAAAGCTTCCATTTGAATTAACAGCTGGTCAGATTGAAATAGGAACACAAATTGAATCTGATCTCGCAAAAAATAGGCCAATGCATCGTTTATTGCAAGGTGAGGTTGGTAGTGGTAAAACCATCGTTGCGCTTAGGGCGATGCTGCTAGCGGTAGATGCTGGCGCGCAAGCCGCTTTGCTGGCGCCAACAGAAGTTTTGGCGCAACAACATGCTCGCACTATTAAAACCATGTTAGGCGAACTCGCGCAAGGGGGAGAAATCTCACAAAGTGAAGTTTCTACAAAGGTTTCTTTATTGACTGGTTCAATTACCGCAAAGCTGCGCAGTGCCGTTTTAGCAGATATTGCTTCAGGTAGAGCCGGAATCGTCGTTGGAACACATGCGCTTATTCAAGAAAAAGTGGAATTCTCAAACTTAGCTTTAGTAGTGGTAGATGAGCAGCACCGATTCGGAGTTGAGCAGCGCGCTGCTTTAGCAGCAAAAGCTAAAGATTCAATTAAGCCCCATGTATTAGTAATGACAGCAACCCCGATTCCGCGAACGGTGGCGATGACCGTTTTTGGTGATTTAGATATTTCGACATTAAGCCAGTTGCCAAAAGGCAGAGTAGAGATAAAAACTCACGTGGTAGCTGCATTAGAAAAGCCGGCACATCTTGAGCGGGTTTGGAAACGCGTTGTAGAAGAAGTTAAAGCAGGGCATCAGGTTTATGTGGTAGCGCCCAGAATTGGCGGCACCAAAGCAGAAGAAGATCTAACAGAAATTGCTAACGTCAAGCGTCCTGCACTTGCGGTACTAGAGATTGCTCCAATGCTTGCCGGCGGACCATTAAAAGCAGTGCGAGTTGGCGTGCTACATGGCCGCATGTCAAGTGAAGAAAAAGATGAAATCATGTCACGCTTTAATCTAGGCCCCAGCCATGAGAACGGAATTGATGTTTTGGTTTCTACCACAGTTATTGAAGTTGGAGTTGATATTGCGAATGCAACCATGATGGCAATTTTGGATGCAGATCGATTCGGGGTAAGCCAGTTACACCAACTGCGCGGAAGAGTGGGTCGCGGTAAGCATGAAAGTCTTTGTGTTTTAGTTACTGAAGCCGCCGCTGATACCCCAGCGAGAGAAAGACTAGAACAAGTGGCAAGCACACTAGATGGATTTGAGCTAGCAAGAATAGATCTAGAACAAAGACGCGAGGGTAATGTGTTAGGCGCAGAGCAATCAGGACGGCGCAGTTCTTTAAGACTGCTTCAGGTACTGCGAGATGAAGAAATTGTTGTTAAAGCCCGTGCTGCTGCCCAAAATTGTTTTGATGAGGATGTTAGTTTAATGAAATACCCTAAACTTAAAGCCACAATCGAAGAGATTGAATCTTTTGAAGCTGCAGAATTTTTAGAAAAGAATTGAAATGACCAGAATAATTGCTGGCACCTTAAGTGGGCGTAAATTACTAGTGCCTGACTCAGCACGTCCAACTACCGAGATGGTACGCGAAGCGATGTTTTCTACACTAAATAGTTGGCAAGCGATAGGGCAGAAGAATGTTTTAGATCTATTCTCGGGCTCAGGCGGTTTGGGGTTTGAGGCGCTTTCGCGAGGTGCGGCACATGTTACTTTTGTTGAGTCTGATGAAAAAGCGGTCGCAACTTTGAAAAAAAACGCAGAGAATTTACAAGTAACCGTAGAAATTAAAAAACAAAGTGCAATGACTTTTTCAAAAAGTAAAATTGCCGAATCTTTAAGCTACGATTTAGTTTTAATTGACCCACCCTATCGAATTGCTAATGACGATATTATTGAAATAATCAAGAATTTGATTTTGGGAGCATTTTTGAGCGAGGCAGCCATCTTGGTGTTAGAGCGGCCGACCCGAGATCCCTTTACTTGGCCGGCACCAATTGAAGAATTAAAAAATAAGCGATATGGGGATAACACTTTGTATTACGGCTCGGTAGCCTAATCCCATGCAAAGAGTGGTTGTCCCAGGTTCTTTTGATCCGGTCACAAATGGGCACGTTGATGTGTTTCAAAGAGCTGCCGACCTAGCTGATGAAGTAGTAGTTGGCGTGTTAACTAATTCGAATAAGCAGGGATTATTTTCAATAGACGAGCGGGTAGATTTATTGCAAGCCGTCACTAAAGACATAAAAAATATCCGCATAGAAACCTTTAAGGGCTTGTTAGTGGATTTCTGTCATGCGCAATCTGCCCAAGCCATCGTGAAAGGGTTGCGAGCCGTCAGCGATTTTGATTACGAACTTCAGATGTCACAAATGAATTATCAATCAGGCGGGATCGATACGCTATTTATCGCAACAAACCCAAATCACTCATTTTTGTCGTCGAGTTTAGTAAAAGAATTTGCCTCATTGGGTGGCAATATTTCTCAATGGGTTCCTCCGGCGGTAGAAAGTGCCCTAAAAGCAAAGTTTAAAAAGTAGCCTATGAAATCTATAGAAATAATTGAAGAAATCATAAAGCATGTAAAAGAGGCGCGTTCAGTGCCGCTAAGTAAAGACGGTGCTTTGGTGAGCCGCAATGAAGTTATCGAATTACTAGCGCAATTAAAAGATCACTTACCAAATGATGTACAGATTGCTAATGAAATTTTAGACGCCAAAGAATCCGTGATTGATGAAGGTAGACGCGCCGCAGCGGCATTAATTGAAGAAGCAAAAGATCAAGCACGAAGAATGATAAGCGAGCATTCAGTTTTAGCACAAGCGCAGCGAGAGGCGCAGGGGCTGCTGCAGTTAGCTGAGAATGAGGTAGAAAAGATGCGCCTTGATACGAACCAATATATCGATGCCCGCTTGGCAAATTTTGAGGTTGCGCTCAATAAAACCTTAATTGCAGTTAGGCGCGGAAGAGAAAAAATGAACGGCCAAGCGCAGGTAGAGCAATAGTTATGTCACTCTCTGATACTTCAGCGTATGTAATTAACACGCACGAGCTTTCTCGCTCAGCCGGCGCTAGTAAGAAATACCAACTTTCGCTAACTCCACTTCCAGATTTTACAAATGGTGCGGTCGCAATTGAAGCTAAAGATTTAATTCAAGTTGAGGTTTTATTAGAAAGCGTGATAGATGGAATTTTGGCTACTGGCACCGCTGATGCAGTTGCCAGCGCGGAATGCTCTCGCTGCTTGGATCCTGTACGCATCGAATTAGTAGGAGACATTGCCGATCTGTATGCCTACCAAGACAAAGATATTCGAACCGACGAAGCAGATGAGGTGCGGATTTTAGAGGGCGACCTTTTAGATTTAGAGCCAGCAGTGCGAGATGCCCTAGTCCTTGCAATGCCGCTAAGACCACTCTGCAACGATATGTGCCTAGGACTTTGTGGCCAATGCGGAATCCGGTTGGATGACGAGCCAGATCACGTTCATGAAGTAACAGACCCAAGGTGGGCCAAGCTCACCGAGTTAAAGAAAGAGAATTAAAAGTGCCAGTTCCAAAGCGAAAGATGTCTCGCGCTAATACTCGTAAGCGCCGTTCACAGTGGAAGGGCAAGCTTCCTCAAATAAATAAAACCGAAGTTAATGGTCAAACTGTTTTTACAGTTAGTCACCGCACCGACGACAGCGGTCGTTATAACGGTCGCCAAGTAACTAACCCGTAGGGCGAGGTTTTCAATGCGCGAGTTAACCGCGCGAATCGGCATTGAGTTATCTGAACAACTATTAATTAAGTCGTTAACTCATCGATCATTTGCGTATGAAAATAATCTAACTGAAACTAACGAAAGACTCGAGTTCTTAGGTGATTCAGTTTTAGGCGTAGTTATCACAGCCGAATTATTTAATAAGTTTCCCAATGCTCCAGAAGGTGAATTAGCAAAACTGCGTGCCGCAATTGTTAATTCGCGAGCTCTTGCTTCAGTAGCGCGAGCCATTGGTTTAGGTGAATTCATTTTGCTAGGTAAGGGTGAAGAAGCAAGTGGTGGTAAAGATAAGTCTTCTATTTTAGCTGATGCAGTTGAGGCAATCTTGGGCGCAATTTATTTAGAACACGGCCTCAAACCTACGACGGAAGTTATTTTAAGATTATTCTCACCAATCATTGATAACGCAAATAGCATCGAAGCCACCTTAGATTGGAAAACAAGCTTAAGTGAAGTAATCAGTAGTAAAGATCTAGCAGAACCTGAATATCAAATATCAGAATCAGGTCCAGATCATGATAAGAGCTTTCAAGCAGTCATAACTATTTTAGGCAAAGTTGTCTCTACTGGAGAAGGTAAAAGTAAAAAAACTGCAGAGCAAAATGCGGCAAAAAGTGCCTTTGAAATACTGACAAGCTAAACCTCATGCCAGAATTACCCGAAGTAGAAGTAGTACGCAGCGGGCTAGCGGCTCACTTAATTGATAAAACTATCAATTCTGCAAAAATATTTCATAAGCGTACTTTACGAAATTTTGCGGCAAGCGCAGCACAATTTGAGGCGCGGCTGGTTGGTAAGACGGTAACGGCGGTACGCCGGCGGGGTAAATTTTTATGGTTAGTGCTGGATGATGAAGACTGGGTATTATCTGCACATTTAGGAATGAGCGGACAATTTATTTTTGTTGCGCCAGGTGATAAAAAACCGCTTCATAGCAGAGCAATTTTTGAGTTCTCTAATTGGAATCAAAAGTTAGCATTTATTGATCAGCGCACCTTTGGTTGGGTAAATCTAGAGCCAACAGTTTTAGATACAAACAATAAATCAATCCCACGGTCGGTAAGAAAAATAAGACCCGACATGTTTGCAAAAGAATTTGACTTAGAGAAAACAATTGATGATTTGATTCGCCGCAGCACCTGTGTAAAAAATGTGATCCTGAATCAAGAATTAATTAGCGGGGTCGGAAATATCTACGCCGACGAGGCATTGTGGCAGGCACAACTCGACTGGAAGACACCGGCAAATCAAGTTAGTCGTGAGCAATATCGAGTCTTGATTAAGGCTTTAAAAAAGGTGATGACCCAATCGCTGCGAGACGGCGGCACCTCATTTGATGCGCTCTATGTAGATGTCAATGGCGAAAGTGGCTATTTCGAACAGCGGCTGCGAGCCTACGGAAGAGGAGGGCAGCTTTGTTACAGATGTAAATCAAAGTTAATTAGAGAGTCATTTGGGGTAGGGCGCGGAAGTGTTCGCTGTCCTCAGTGTCAAAAGCGCAAATCGATGCGTAGATAGAGTTAGCACGTTAATTAAATCCATTTTTCAAGGAGTTCGACTTGCATTTAAAAAGCCTAACCCTCAGAGGCTTCAAGTCGTTTGCTTCAACAACAACCTTAAATTTTGAAGATGGAATCACCGCCGTGGTGGGGCCAAACGGATCAGGAAAGTCGAATGTTGTCGACGCTATTGCCTGGGTAATGGGCGAGCAAGGCGCTAAGTCGCTGCGTGGCGGAAAGATGGACGACGTAATTTTTTCTGGTACGACAAATCGAGCTCCTTTAGGTAGAGCAGAAGTAGTTCTTACAATCGATAACGCGGATGGTGCACTACCAATTGAATATTCAGAAGTGACAATCTCTCGCACTTTATTTAGAAATGGTGGTAGCGAATACGCAATTAATGGCAACCCATCTCGCTTGCTAGATGTTCAAGAACTGCTTAGTGATTCTGGAATTGGCCGCGAAATGCATGTGATTGTAGGTCAAGGCCAACTTCAGCAAGTTTTATTGTCTACCCCTGAAGGAAGACGCGGATTTATTGAAGAAGCGGCTGGTGTCCTTAAGCATCGCAAAAGAAAAGAAAAAGCTGAACGAAAATTAGATGCGACACACGCAAATATGTTGCGACTGCAAGATTTAACTGCAGAATTAAGGCGCCAGCTCAAGCCTTTGGCCAGGCAAGCGGATGTCGCAAAAAAGGCTCAAACCATTCAAGCAGAATTGCGTGATGCCAAATTACGTTTGTTGGCTGATGATTTAAAGCGAATGCGTGAGGCAATGGAACGTGAAGTTGCGGATGAGACAGCGTTAAAAGAAAGACAAGCTTTAGTAGAAGCAGATATAGCCAAAATAAAATCTCGCGAATCTGAATTAGAAGTTTTGCTATCGCAGGCAAATCCAAAATTATCTAATGCGCAAGCAGATTGGTTTAAATTAGCGTCTTTAAGAGAAAGATTTTTAGGATCACGTTCGCTCGCTAGTGAACGAGCAAAATTAGCAGAAGAAGATGAAGCAGACCAATCTTTTGCCTTAGATCCAGCAGCATTAGAGGCAGAGGCTAAAGAAGTTAGAGCACAAGCGCAAGAGTTAGAACAAGAATTAAACAAAGTAAAAACTGTTTTGCAACAAATAAGTGCCCAACGCGAAAGTGCTGAAAATGCTTTTAATCAAGAACAAATTCGTTATCAATCTGCTGTGCAAAGAGCTGCTGACTATAAAGATGGCATTGCAAGCCTAAATTCACAAATTGCAGCAGCTAAATCCCGCATAGAAGCCAGGGATGCTGAATCCGAAAGATTAAATTCAAAAATTGCCGAAGCGTCAGCACGCGCTGATGCCGCCAAGCAAGAATTTCTTGCACTCGAAAACAAAATTGCTGGACTCAACAGTGGTGAAGCAAATCTTGATGCCCAACACGAAGCGGTAGCCAATGAACTAATTGAAAAAGAAAAAATTGTTGCTGATTTAGAAATGAAGCAACAAGAGTTATCAAGAGAAAGAGCGGCACTTACCGCTCGAGCCGAAGCGTTAGCCCAAGCGATAGCTGAGCAAGTCGATGCAACCGAAGAGTTGCTCGCGAGCGGGGATGATTCATTAGTGGGATCACTCGCAACTTTGTTACGAATTGAAAAAGGTTGGGAGACGGCAATAGCTACCGCTTTGGGCGGCGCGGCAAATGCAATTGCTACTAAGAGTGCTAATTCAGCAATTAGAGCCGTCGAAAAATTAAAAAGAGATGACCGAGGAAGAGCCGCCATGCTGTTAGCGGATGCTTTAGGTGATCAATCGGCACGTCCAAATGTTCCTGAATATGCGCGCCATGCCTTAGATGTGATAAACGCTCCTTATGAGTTTGCGAATGCTCTTAATGTTTTACTAAAAGAAGTTGTCTTGGTAGAGAATTTGCAAGACGCGCAAAATGCGGTAAAAAATCACCCGCGGTTACTTGCGGTTACACGCGAAGGCGATGCAGTTTCTTCTAATTACATTATTGGAGGCTCTGCCCGCACCGCCTCAAAAATTGAAGCCAAGGCCAAAGCAGAACTAGCAGCCACCCAGCGAGATGTCGTAATAAAAGACTTTGAACAAGTGAAATTTCAGCTACAGGGCGCCAAGTCTGATCGAAATCGAGCGGCAGAAAAAGTCGCTGCCGCTTTAGCGCTCCTTCATGAATCAGATGCTCAACTCTCTGCCGTGGCAGAAAAGTTGGGTGCGCTAGGTGAGCAAAAGCGAAGTGCTGAGGGTGAAACAGATCGACTTAAAAATTATTCAGAAGAGATTAAGTTAGCAAAAATTGATGATCAGCGGGTGCTTGGCGAGTTAGAAGCTAGGTTAAATGCCTCAGAAGGCGCCCCAAGTGAAGCCGAGTTAGATTCAACAAAGCGAGATGAACTCTCTACGCTTACCGAAGATAAGCGTCAATTAGAAATAGAAGCCAAACTTTCAGTTCGAACTGCTGAGGAACGCCATTCGGCAGTACTAGAGCGGGCAATGCAATTAGAACGTCAAGCAGAAACTGAGCGCACTGCCAGAATTAGAGCGCAAGAGCGCAAAGTGCAGCGCCGCCGTGCCGCCGCCACTGCGAGTGCAGTTTTGATTGGGATTGATACCGCTTTAAATTATCTAGAAAATTCATTATCAAAAGCAGAAATAGCTCGTGATGAAGCTCAAAAGCAACAAAAACAAATGGATGAAGAACTTTTACAGGTGCGCAAGCAACTTCGCGAGCTAGGTGCGGATCTTGATCGATTAGTTGATTCGGTTCACCGTGATGAGGTTGCTCGCACAGAACAGCGCCTGCGGATTGAACAAATGGAGGATCGTGCGCTAGAGGATTACGGGATCGACCCAGAGGCTTTACAGCGTGAATACGGTCCAGATCAATTAGTACCGATTTTTGAATATGTCGATGAAACCGTAACGGTGGATCCAAATGCAACTGCGCCGGTGCCAATTCCTTATCTAAGAGCAGAGCAAGAAAAACGCGCTCAACAGGCCGAAAAGCAACTGAGCTTACTTGGCAGAGTTAATCCCTTAGCTTTAGAAGAGTTTGCTGCCCTAGAAGAGCGTAATCAATTTCTTACTGAACAACTTGAAGATGTTAAGAAAACCAGAAAAGATTTACTGGATGTAATCAGTGAAGTTGAGCAAAGAGTGCAACAAATCTTTTTAGAAGCATATCGAGATGTCGCTCGTGAATTTGAAAACCTGTTTCCAAGACTGTTCCCTGGCGGTAAAGGCAAAATTGTGTTGACTGATCCGCATAATTTACGTGAAGCCGGGATTGAAGTTGAAGCTAGTCCGGCTGGTAAAAAAGTAAAACGTCTAACGTTGCTCTCTGGCGGTGAACAATCCTTAGCGGCGGTTGCGTTCTTAGTTTCGTTATTTAAAGCCCGCCCGAGCCCCTTTTATATTTTAGATGAGGTTGAAGCAGCACTTGATGATGCAAATCTTGGTCGACTATTGCAAATATATGAAGAACTTCGTGAAAATAGTCAATTAATTATTGTTACGCACCAAAAACGAACTATGGAAATTGCTGATGCACTCTACGGGATTAGCATGCGCGGTGATGGAGTTTCTGCCGTGGTAAGCCAGCGAATTAGAGATGCCCGAGAGCCTGAACCAGTTTAATCGTGGCTTTATTTAATTTTGATTTTGGTAAAAAATTACTAAATGTTTTCTCAAAAGATAAATTAACCGATGAGAGCTGGAATCAAATATATGAAACTTTAATTCAAGCAGATTTGGGCCCAGCAACTACTGAGTTAATTATTACTAAGTTAAAAAAGCATAATGAAATAAAAAATATTACAGAAGTAGAACAAGCAAAAGATGTTTTATCAAAAATATTAATTGAAATATTAGAAACTGATGCTAAACCAGCTAGTTTAAACATAACGCAAGACGGACTATCAGTTTTTTTAATTGTGGGGGTAAATGGCACCGGAAAGACCACCAGTGTTGGCAAATTGGCTCAAATGTTTTCGCTGACAAAAAAACGTGTGGTTATGGCAGCGGCTGACACCTTTCGTGCCGCCGCGGCAAATCAATTAGCTACCTGGGCGGCTCGTGCGGGTGCTGAATTGGTGCAAGGCGAAGAGAACGCAGAGCCCGCCAGCGTTGCATTTACTGCTGTAAAAAAAGCCTTAGCAGAAAACGCCGATATCTTGTTAGTAGATACTGCGGGACGTCTTCACACCAAATCAACTCTGATGGACGAATTAGAAAAAATTAAAAGAGTGATTGAAAAACAAAATCCGGTAAATGAAGTTCTGTTAGTTATCGATGCAACCACAGGTCAAAATGGTTTAGCGCAAGCCAAGATTTTCACTGAGGCAGTAGCGGTAACAGGAGTTATTTTGACAAAATTAGATGGTTCTGCCAAGGGTGGGATTGTTGTTGCAATTGCTAATGAACTGGGCGTCCCAGTTAAATTCGTTGGCTTCGGCGAGACAATAGCTGATTTGAAGCCGTTTAAAGCGAGCGAGTTTGCGCGAGATCTCTTGAATTAACTTGGCTGTAACAAACCAAGGCAAAATGATACAAACTCGCAACATCAAACGCGACTGATCTTTACTTCCTTGATAGATAGTTCACTCAATCTTCGCAATGGCGCGAAATCAAACAAAGATAGAGGGGATGGGTTCATGCCTGAAATTAACGCAGGTGATACTGCGTTCATAATGATCGCCACCGCCATGGTGCTATTAATGACAGCACCAGGTTTAGCAATGTTTTACGGTGGAATGGTCCGCGCAAAGAGCACTTTAAACATGATCATGATGTCTTTTGGTGCATTAGTTGTTATTTCATTAATCTGGGTAACGTTTGGCTATTCGATAACTTTTGGACCAGCTATTGGTTCTGGTAGTTGGAGTTTGTTGGGTAATCCCTCAACATATTGGGGATTGAGCTCAATTATGAATCCAGATTCATTAGCAATTAACGGTGGTTACTATCCAATACCTGCACTTACTTTTGTTGCTTTTCAAGGAGTATTTGCGGTAATTACAGTCGCACTAATTTCAGGTGCAATTGCTGATCGGGTGCGCTTTGGCCCATGGTTATTGTTTGCTGCAATTTGGGGAACTTTCGTTTACCTACCAGTGTCTCGTGCAGTTTTCTATTTCGGAGATGAAAACGGAGAACAAGGTGGATTAATCGGAGCGACCTTAGGCGCAATTGATTTTGCTGGTGGAACTGCCGTGCATATTAATTCTGGTGTGGCAGCTTTGGCCTTAGCAATTGTTTTGGGTAAAAGAATCGGCTTTGGTAAAACTCCAATGCGTCCAAGTAACCTGCCATTAGTAATGATTGGTGCTGGGTTGCTTTGGTTCGGCTGGTTCGGATTCAATGCCGGAAGCGCTTTAGCTGCTAACGGAACCGCTGCGATTGCTTTTATTAACACCATTACCGCAACTAGTGCTGCCGTTTTAGCATGGTTACTAACTGAGAAGATTCGCGATGGTCATGCAACAAGCCTGGGCGCAGCTTCCGGTGTAGTAGCAGGGTTGGTCGCAATTACTCCTGCTTGTGCCTCGGTTGACACTTGGGGAGCCATTTCAATTGGTGCAATTGCTGGTGTGCTTTGCGCACTTGCAGTTGGGTTGAAATACAAGTTTGGGTATGACGACTCACTAGATGTAGTTGGTGTTCACTTGGTTGGTGGAATCGTAGGAACAATTTTGATTGGTTTCTTCGAGGCATTCAACGGTGCAGGCATTTTCTACGGTGGAGACGCTTCACAATTAATAGCACAAATTCAAGGGGTAGTAATCGTGATGGTTTACACCTTTGTGATGACGCTAATAATTGGTGGTCTTCTTGTGAAGTTCACGCGATTTAGAGTAACTAGAGATGAAGAGTTGCAGGGCGTAGATCTAGCCTTACAGGCAGAATCAGCCTACGATTTTTCTGACGCAGGCAGCAAAGGAGTAAGCGCATGAAGTTAGTTGTAGCAATTGTCAAACCATTTAAGGTAGACGATGTAAAAACTGCACTACAAGCTAATGGTGTAGCAGGAATGACTGTTTCTGATGCTGCTGGCTTTGGCCGCCAAGGTGGACACACTGAGGTATACCGAGGGGCTGAGTACACGGTTGATCTTGTACCAAAAGTTCGCATCGAAGCGTTGGTAGAAGACTCCAATGTTTCAAAAGTAGTTGATGCAGTAGTCAACGCAGCACAAACCGGAAAAATCGGCGACGGAAAAGTCTGGGTGATTGCGGTAGAAGAAGTGGTAAGAGTACGCACCGGAGAACGCGGAGCCGAAGCCATCTAACGAATGACTCAAATAGCTCGAGCAAATGCGCGCGCTTTGCCAATTGGCAAGGCGCGCCGTTTGGCGTTAGCCGAAGAAACCAAAGTTTGGCTACGTGAGCTTTTTTCAAATGCGGTGGATGATCCAAAAAAATTTGCGCTGGTGGCAGTGGGGGGATTTGGAAGAGGCGAATTAACTCTCGGAAGTGATTTAGATTTATTACTACTTCATGAAGATACTTCAAAGGTGCAAAAAGTAGCCGAAGCAATTTGGTACCCAATCTGGGATCAAAATATCAAGCTAGATCATTCTGTTCGCACAGTTTTGCAAACTCGTGAGATGGCAAATGCTGATCTGGCAGTTTTTTTAGGCTTGCTCGATGCGCGCTGCATAGCTGGCAATAGCGAATTAGTAGATGAACTTAAACAAAAGGTGTTATCAGATTGGCGTGCGGGGGCCAAAAATCGATTGCCTGAATTACAGGAGCAAGTTGAAAAACGAAAAAACATCTTTGGTGAACTACCGCATTTAGTCGAGCCAAACCTTAAAGAAAGCTATGGCGGTTTACGGGAGGCGGTAATTATTCGCGCGATTGCCGCAACTTGGGTAACAGACATTGATCACTCGTTATTAGAAAATGCGCTTGCTGTGTTACTGGATGCTCGCGATGGATTGCACCAGGCTACTAATTCTGATCAAGATGTGCTGTTGCGCCAAGAACAATCAGAAGTTGCGCAGTTATTGAATTATGAAAATTCTGAGAGTTTACTTCGAGCAGTTGCAAAAGCTGCCAAATCTATTTCTCATCTTTCAGATTTAGCGTGGTATCGAGCTCTATCTAATATAAAGAAAACAAACCTATTAAGTAGGTTTAAAAAGACTGAACGCGCACCTTTGGCAGACGGGGTAGTGGTGCAAGGTGAAGAAGTTGTTTTAGCGAGAGACGTAAACTTAAAAAAAGATAGCAATTTACTACTTCGCGCTTCAGCGGCTGCGGCCCAAGCAGGATTAATTTTAGCCCCACATACTTTGGCGCGATTTAAAAATGAAATCGAAGATTTTAAGCTACCACTAGATGCGGCGGCAAGAAATGATTTAATTTCGCTATTGGGCTCGGGCAGGTTTTTATTAACTATCTTTG
>CAZXCT010000021.1:0-18970 GCA_964639395.1 uncultured Bifidobacterium sp. | reverse complement strand
GATATTCCCACCGGGTTGGGTAGTTTCGCGCCGCGCTTTAGCAGAAGATGTATTGGGCGGATTTGATATTCCAAAAGACGCAGTAATAATCATCAGCCCGTGGGCAACCCATCGCCATCCAGCGGCGTGGGATGAGGCAATGAAATTTGAGCCAGCCAGATTTTTACCAAGTGCGCCAACGCCAGCAAAAGGTACTTATCTTCCATTTGGGATTGGCCCCCGCCAATGCATCGGAAAAGACTTTGCCATTTTAGAAAGCGTTTTATTAATTGCCCAGATCATGCAGAAGTATCGAATTGAGCCCGCTACCCAAACACCAGAAGTACGAGCGGCCGTAATGGCAAGACCTAAGGGTGGCTTGCCGATGAAAATATTTAAGCGTTAATTATTTAAAGCCGCTAAAACGCTTTGATGTAATTGACCATTTGTTGTCACTAAATTAGTTCCTTGCAAGGGGTTTGATCCATCGATTGACGTTATTTCACCACCAGCTTCTTTAACTATTACAACTAAAGAGGCCAAATCCCAAAGATTTAAAATTGGATCTGCTGAGCAGTCGATGACGCCTTCTGCCACCATTAGATGAGTCCAAAAATCACCAAATGCCCGGGTGCGCCAAACTGAATCAACTAATTGCGAAAATTGATTTTCTTTACCAATTTCTATCCATTCATCTTTACTGGAGTAACCAAAAAATGCATCTTTCAAAGCAGAAACTTTAGAAACCTTTATTTGTTTAGCGCTTTGATTTTGAAATTGAACCCAAGCACCGTTATTTTTTGTTGCCCACCAGCGTCGCGCCAACGCCGGAGCGCTAACAAATCCTAAAACTGATTCGCCATCTTCAATTAATGAAATCAAAGTTGCCCAGACTGGCACACCTCTCACATAATTTTTTGTGCCATCGATTGGATCAATCACCCAAAGTCGTTGACTGTTACCTGAGGTTCCGTACTCTTCACCCAGCACTGCATCGTGGGGATTTTGCTTTTCAACCTCTGCTCTAATCATTCGCTCTACCGCTTGGTCTGCATCGCTGACTGGTGACATATCAGGCTTGGTAGTCACGGTGAGGTCCGCTGATTGAAATCTGTCCATGGTTATCGCGTCGGCTAAATCAGCCAAGCGATGGGCTAGCGCAAGGTCTTTTTTAAGTTGTTCACTTTTCACAACTACAGGCTACCGGAGTAAAGTTTGACTATGCAGACATATGACTCGGTAGTTGAGCTAATTGGTAATACTCCGCTAGTTCGCCTTAAGCGGGTTACTGATGGGATTAAAGCGCAAGTTTTTGCGAAAGTTGAATACATGAACCCAGGTGGTTCTATTAAAGATCGAATTGCCCTCAATCTAGTTTTAGCAGCCGAAACTGAAGGGTTACTTAAACCCGGCGGAACAATTGTCGAACCAACAAGTGGCAACACTGGAGTGGGCTTAGCGTTAGTGGCACAACAGCGTGGTTATAAGTGTGTATTTGTCGTACCAGACAAAGTAAGTGAAGATAAGCAAAATGTATTACGCGCTTACGGTGCAGAAGTTGTGGTTTGCCCAACCGCAGTTGCACCAGAAAGCCCTGAATCTTATTACAGTGTGTCAGATCGTTTAGTTAAAGAGATTGCTGGCGCTTGGAAGCCTGATCAATATTCAAATCAAAATAATCCGCGCTCACACTACGAATCAACTGGACCAGAAATTTGGACACAAACTGATGGCAAAATTACCCATTTTGTTGCCGGAATCGGTACTGGCGGAACAATTAGTGGTACCGGTAAATACCTAAAAGAAGTTAGTAATGACAAAGTAAAAATAATTGGTGCCGATCCAGAGGGCTCGATTTATTCAGGCGGCACTGGACGGCCATATCTAGTTGAAGGTGTGGGCGAGGATTTTTGGCCGACTGCTTACAATCCAAAAATTGTTGATGAAGTAATTGCAGTTAGTGATGCTGAATCATTTGAGATGACGCGTCGACTTGCTCGCGAAGAAGGCTTATTGGTGGGCGGCTCTTGTGGAATGGCAACAGTTGCGGCACTAAAAGTAGCAAAGAATTTAACGAGTGATGACATCGTGGTGGTAATTTTGCCTGATAGTGGCCGTGGTTATCTATCTAAAATTTTTAACGACGCATGGTTAGCAAAATATGGTTTCTCAGGTGAATTTAAAGGTGAAACTACCGTTGGTGAAGTTCTAGAAGGTAAAAGCGATGAATTACCAACTTTTGTGCATATTCATCCGGACGAGACAGTAGCGCACGCGATTGAGATCTTAAAAGAGTACGGTGTTTCACAAATTCCGGTGGTAAAAGAAGAGCCACCGCTAATGGCAGCAGAAGTTGTTGGCTCAATCAACGAAAAAGATTTACTTGAGCTTTTGGCAACAGGTCAGGTAAAAAGTTCAGACACTATTTCACAAAATATGTCAGCGCCACTACCGGTCGTTGGTGCAAAAGAGCCACTCACTAACGGCCTTAGCGCTTTAGTGCAAGCCGATGCGGTAGTTGTCCATTTACAAGGAAAGCCAGTTGGGGTTTTAACGCGTCAGGATGTTTTGCAGTTTTTAACTAAGTAGTTAAACACTTACCTCACCCGGAAAATCAATCCCGGTGCGAGCGTGGCAGTCATACCCATTTGGATTTTTTTCTAAATACTTTTGGTGATATTGCTCGGCTGGATAGTAAATGTGATTTGCTGCTGGCGTTATTTCAGTGGTGATATCGTCAAAACCTGCAGCACTGATTGCTTTTTGATAAATCAATTTCGTTTCTTGTGCGTCGACTTTTTGTGATTCATCAGTATAAAAAATTGCACTTCGATACTGCGTGCCAATATCGTTCCCTTGTCGATTACCTTGCGTTGGATCATGTATTGTCCAAAAAAGTTCTAGTAGTTTTCGGTAACTGACTTTTGTCGGATCAAAAATAACTTTTACCGCTTCAGCATGACCTGTTGTGCCAGTGCAAACTAATTCATAACTGGGGTTAGGTATCTCACCCCCCATATATCCCACAGAAGTTTCAATCACACCCTCGGTTTGCCAATATCTGCGCTCGGCGCCCCAAAAGCAACCCAAAGCAAAGTAAGCACTCTCGCTGTTCATGATTTGTCCCTTTCTGTGTGTTACCAGTATGGCTTAAAACTTGCACCCTCTAAAGTCGAGGTATGAGCAATAACTTTGAAACCATAGCCATACATGCTGGCCAATCGGCTGACCCACATACCGGGGCGGTAGTACCAGCAATTGTCAACGCTTCAACCTTTAAACAAGATGGAGTTGGCAATTTACGTGGTGGATTTGAATACGCTCGCAGTGGTAACCCAACCCGGGCGGCATTAGAAACCCTATTAGCAGCCATTGAATCTGTAGATTTAGATCAAAATAAAAAACGCAATGTGCGAGCGTTTGCTTTTGCTTCAGGTTTAGCAGCAGAAGATACTTTGCTGCATTCGGTGTTAGCACCCACAGATCACATCGTGATACCAAATGATGCTTACGGCGGGACTTATCGATTAATTTCTAAAGTATTTGCTAAGTGGGGGGTAACTCATACCCCCGTGCCGATGACTGACTTGGCTGCGATTGCCGCGGCAATTGTGCCCGGTAAGACAAAATTGATTTGGATCGAAACACCAACTAATCCGCTATTAAATATTGGTGACATTGCGGCGATTAGTGAGATTGCCCATCAAGCGGGTGCGTTAGTAGCAGTTGATAACACTTTTGCCAGCTCTTATCTGCAACAACCTCTAGCGTTGGGTGCAGATGTAGTAATTCACTCCACCACTAAATATTTAGGTGGTCATAGTGATGTGATCGGTGGCGCCTTAATTGTTAAAGACACGGAGTTAGCCGAAAGTATTAAATTTCATCAAAATGCGATGGGTGCAATACCAGGGCCTACCGATTGCTGGCTGGTGATTCGCGGCATAAAAACCCTCAGCGTACGAATGGACCGACATGTCGCAAATGCAAAACAAGTTGTGGATTTTTTGTCAAATAATAAAAAAATTGCTGAAGTATTTTACCCAGGATTGCCAGATCATCCGGGTCACGAAATTGCAGCAAGACAAATGAAGGATTTCGGGGGAATGGTTTCATTTCGTCATAAAGAAGGTGAAATGGCCGCTTTAAAAATGGTTGAACGCACCAAAGTATTTACTTTGGCTGAAAGTTTAGGTGGAGTTGAATCGCTTATTGAACACCCAGCACGCATGACTCATGCCAGCGCTGCCGGCAGCGTTTTAGAAGTGCCAAATGATTTAGTTAGGTTGAGCGTTGGAATTGAAAATATTGAAGATTTACTAGCGGATTTATCTGCGGCTTTGGGGTAAGTTTTTTGTTTCTTTCATTGCAAGCGATAAAGAAAGTGCTAAAAGTGCAATTAGCGCACCTGAAGCAAACGCCCAACTAAATCCGGCTTGATCAACTAAATACCCAGCAACTAATGGGCCAGCGATCGATCCAAAATCTGTCGTCATTTGAAATCCGGCAATTAAAGACCCACTCTTTTTATTTCCGATTACATCCCCAACCACCGCAGCAGGTGCTGCACCCATAAATGCTGCAGCAATTCCGCCGATTGCCATCGAAAGTAAAAAACCGAAAGTAGTTGGTAAAACTATTAAAATTAATACTGCAAAAAGCATGGCAGAAGTGCCAATCACCATGGCGGGCTTTCGACCCTTTTCATCAGTGGTGCGTCCGGCACTTGATAGAAAAATCGCTTGGGTAATGCTGGTAACTAAAAAGCCGATTGCAATCATGCTTGGTTTTTGTAGCAATCCTTCAACTACAAAGATTGGTAAAATCGCAGATCTTAATCCAAAAGAGATAAATCCAGTAGCCAAGTTGACAGAGAGGGCAGCGGCATAAGGTTGAATCTTTAAGGCTTTAATAAATTCAAAAATTCCTTCTTTAGTTTCGTCATTTTCATCTTTAGTTATGTCGTTAAGTGCTGCTTTATTAAGCATAAAAATTGCGGTGGCAGCAGCGAACATTAAAGAAACTGAATAAACAAAAAAAGGTGCCCGCAAAGAAATGCTAATCACTATTCCGCCAACTGCTGGGCCAGCTAATCCACCTATTAAAAATCCACCATTAAAAGCAGAGACCGCACGTCCGCGCTGATTAGGCTTTGCTAAACGCAGAATTAAAGAAAACGCCGAGACGGTAAACATGGCTGACCCCACACCACCAGCACCACGCCAAAGGATTAATTCAACAAAACTATTTGCTAATCCAGAGAGCAAACTTGAAATTGAAACGATAATTAAGCCACTCGCTAATACTTTCTTTTCACCAAATCGATCAACTAATTTGCCTGAGATTGGTGATGAAGTAAATCGCATAAGTGCAAAAACACTCACCACGCTGCTCGCCGCCAGCGCAGTTACCCCAAAAGATCTAGCAAAAACTGGGATTGTCGGGATTACGATCCCGAAGCCGATTGCTACAAAAAAAGCAATCACACTCAATACGGCAACTTCTCTGGGTAGTCCTTTTAGCCATTTGCTGTTTCTAATCCAGCGCTTTGGATATCGACTTAAATTCACAATTTACTAGCCTATTTCTTGGTAGTTTTGTTAAATACTTTGACTAGGCTCAGAGTATTGCTGAAGGGTGATGATGGGGTCATTGGACTTAGCGCAAATTGAAGACGCCGCGAATCGGCTGGTTGGGGTCATTCGCGAAACTCAAATGGTGCACGCTGGCTGGCTCGAGCGTTTAACTAAACAAAAAGTAATGCTAAAGCCAGAAAACCTGCAACGTGGTGGTTCATTTAAAATTCGTGGCGCCTATAACTTCATTAGTCAACTTTCTTCAGCTCAAAAAAAATCAGGTGTAATTGCGGCCAGTGCCGGAAACCACGCGCAAGGTGTTGCCTTAGCAGCAACATTGTTAGGGATTAAAGCCCAAGTTTATATGCCAGAAGGTGCTTCGATTGCCAAAGTTGAGGCTACTAAAAATTATGGTGCAGAAGTTAAATTTTTTGGCAGTACTTTAGATGAGGCGATGGGTGAGGCAATAAATCAATCTAAATTAACTGGAGCAGTTTTTATCCCACCATTTGATGATGAAATGATTGTGGCAGGTCAAGCAACTGTGGGATTAGAGATTTTATCCCAGATGCCTGATGTAAAAACAGTTTTAGTTTGTACCGGTGGTGGTGGGTTATTAGCGGGTATTGCCTTCGCGATTAAAAGCCTCAATCCAGATGTAACAGTTATTGGGGTACAGGCAGAACAAGCCGCCGCCTATCCACCATCGTTAGCCGCCGGTAAGCCGATCGCCTTAACAACAATGAAAACCATGGCGGACGGGATCGCAGTTGGCAAGCCAGGGGACATTCCATTTGAAATCATAAAAAAATATGTAGATAAAGTAATTACAGTCAGCGAAAATGATTTATCAATTGCGCTATTGCAAACACTAGAACGCGGAAAGCTGTTAGTTGAGCCAGCCGGGGCTGCTGCTTGTGCCGCATTAATTAAAAACCCCAACGATTTTTTAGGACCCATTGCCATAGTGCTATCGGGTGGAAACATTGACCCACTGTTACTTGATCGCATAATGCGCACAGGTTTAGCGGTTGCGGGGCGCTATCTAAATGTAGAAATTGTTATCTCAGATAATCCAGGCTCTTTAGCCTCGCTCCTGACTGAAATCGCAAAGACCGGGGCAAGTGTGGTTGATGTATTTCACTTAAGAACTGATCCAACTTTGAGTGCAGATCAAGTGGCAGTGAATTTAACTCTTGAAACTAGAGGTGAAACCCATCGAAACAGCGTGCTGGAGGTAATCGAGCAACTGGGGATGAGTTTTAAAATCAAGTGATTGCTAAACTTCGTTTAATACGGAGGAACTTTGTCACTTGCAGTTGTAGCTAAGGATTTAAGTAAAACTTACGGTGAAGTCAAGGCGCTTTCTGGAGTTGATTTAGAAATTCCGCAAGGAACCATCTTGGGATTATTGGGCCCAAATGGGGCTGGCAAAACCACCACAGTAAGAATCCTCTCTACTCTTTTAAAACCAGATTCAGGCACAGCCGAAATTGCTGGGGTAGATATTTTGAAAGATCCTGCGCACGCTCGTGAAATTATTGGCCTCTCTGGGCAGTATGCCGCAGTTGATGAGAATTTAACCGGTAGAGAAAACTTAATTATGGTTGGCCGCTTGTTTCGCCTACCTAAAAAAATTGCAATTGAAAAAAGTGATCAACTTTTAGAAAAATTTAATTTAACAGATGCAGCAAATCGTGTGGTAAAAACTTATTCAGGCGGTATGCGTCGCAGGTTAGATTTAGCATCTGCCTTAATTGCCAGCCCATCAGTATTGATCTTGGATGAGCCAACTACTGGGCTGGACCCACGCTCACGACTTTTGATGTGGGGGATTATTAGAGATTTAGTTAAAGAAGGCACCACCGTGCTTTTAACAACACAATATTTAGAAGAAGCAGATCAACTAGCCGACAAAATAATGGTGATTGATCATGGCAAAGTTATAGCCGAGGGCACCGCCAGTGAATTAAAAAAGCAAATTGGTGGTGAGCGGATTGAAGTGAAAGTTCCGCTAGCTCAAGTAGAAAAAGCCACTGAAATATTAAGCAAAATCGGCAGCGGCCCAGTATTGGTAGCGATAGATCATTTAACCGTGCCAGTAGTTGGTAAAGGTGGCAGCAAAATTGTAGATGCGGTACGCGCGCTTGATAGTGAAAACATCACTATTGAAGAAATTCAGTTACGCCAACCCACGCTAGATGAAGTCTTTTTAACTTTAACTGGACATGTCGCGCAAGAGGTGAGTGCATGAGCATAAAAGCCAGAAGTGTTTCTGCCAGTTATGCGGCTGCGCACTCGAAAGGTTATTGGTTAATTCATGATTCTGCAGTAGTCGCTTGGAGAAATCTTTTACAGTTTTATCGCAACGTAGAGGCAATATTTTTTGATGCGATTCAACCAATCATTTTTATCTTGCTTTTTGCATTTGTCTTTGGTGGAGCAATTGATGTTGGGGACAGCAGCTACCGATCATTTTTGATACCGGGGATTTTTGTGCAGACAATTGCTTTTGCTGGTGCCGCCTCTTCAATAGGACTAAACGACGACATGGCAAAAGGATTAATTGATAGATTTCGTTCACTTCCGATGGTGGCAGCCGCTGTACTATTTGGTCGGGCTGGCTCAGATTTATTAAGAGGCGTATTTACCTTAATCATCATGAGTTTCACTGGGTTAGCAATTGGTTGGAGAATCTCTGGCGGATTTTTTGAAGCAGTATTTGCTTATCTTTTGCTTTTAGGTTTTGGTTTTTCTATGATTTGGATTGGCGCATTAATTGGCTTATCCGTCTCTAACCCGCAAGTAGCAAGCACCGCTGGCTTTGCCTGGCTGTTTCCGCTTACTTTCGTCTCAAATGCTTTCGTGCCTACCCAATCTATGCCCGATTGGTTACAAGTATTTGCGGAGTGGAATCCAATTTCTTCTATTGTCGCGGCGGCGCGAATTTTATTTGGCTATCCGATTGATACCTCAACTGGTTCATTCCCGATGCAACATCCGATTTTGATGTCGGTAATTTGGATTGTTGTAATTACGGCAATCTTTATGCCACTAGCAATCAGAAAATTTAAAGTTGCAACTTCACGCTGAGTAAGTTTTAACTTCTACGATTTCTATCTCAATTTGCTTTCCATTAGGCAGTTCAAAACCAGATTTATCGCCCGCCTTTTTACCTAGTACCGCTTCCCCTAACGGGGAGTCGGGCGAATACACGTCCATGGTTGCATGTTGCGCTTCTTCGCGAGAGGCGAGCCAAAAAGTTTCAATCTCACCATCTGAAAATTTAACACTCACCACATGACCAACTTCAATTGAATTCGTATCACTTGGCGGGGTGCCGATGGTGGCGTTTTCTAAAATTTGTTTTAGTTGTCTGATGCGGGCTTCATTTTTACCTTGCTCTTCACGTGCTGCGTGGTAGCCACCGTTTTCTTTTAGGTCGCCTTCTTCGCGGGCTGTTTCGATTTTTTTAGTTATATCGCTACGAATAATCCCTTGGCGCTCGGCTAATTCTGCCGCGAGACGATCGAAGGCCTCTTGGGTTAACCAGGTACTCTTGATTTCAGACATTCGATAATCTTAAGACATTTAACTGAAGAAGGAAAATTGACCGATAAACCGCGTCTGCTAGCCGTGCATGCCCACCCAGATGACGAAGCGAGCAAAGGTGCTGCCACAACTAGAAAATATGTTGAACTAGGGCACGAAGTATTAATTGTTACCTGCACCGACGGACAAAGAGGGGATTTATTAAATCCCAATTTATCGCAAAGCGATTTTTCAGCTAACATAAAAAAGATTAGAGAAAAAGAATTACAAGACTCAATAGAAATTTTAGGGGCAAAGAGTGTTTCATTGGGATTCGAAGATTCTGGGTGGGTAGAAAATGGACCTGTTCCGAGTGGCTCTTTTGCTGATATTTCTATCGAAACTGCCGCGGATGAATTAATTAAAGTAATAAGAAGTTTTAAACCACAGGTAATCATTACCTACGACGAAAACGGCGGGTATCCGCACCCAGATCATATTCGTACCCATGAAATTAGCGCTTACGCTTGGCAAAAATCTGGCGAAATGTTTTATAAGCCAGAGTTGGGGGCACACTGGCTGATGGCAAAAATGTATTACCACCAAACATTTAATAGCAAAAAATTACAAGTTTTCGATGAGACTTTTAAAAAGTTAGGTATAGCAAATCCCTATGCGAAGTGGTTTGATGAAATTAAAGAAAATTTTCATTTGGTAACAACTCAAATTGAGTGCGCCGAGTATTTTTCGGTAAGAGCGGCTGCATTAATTGCGCATCGTTCACAAATTGATCCAGCGGGTGATTGGTTTGCCATGCCGCTCGAGAAAGAGCAAGAAATTTGGCCGTTTGAGGATTTTCAGTTAGCGGCTACTCGGGTTAATTCAGATTTGCCAGAGACAGATCTGTTTGCCGGACTTACGGTAGGCTAAATCCATGCTGTTATTACAAGAATCCACCGAGCTTCTAGAAGTCTTACCAACCCCGGGGCGCTATGCAATGTTTGCATTTTTGGCTTTGGGTTTAACCGTTTTGGTAATTTTTTACTTTATGAAAAAAAGCTTAGGAAGAGCCAAACAGCATTTTGAAAATTCTTGAATTTGAACTAAAGGTTAAAATTGCCTACCGCTGAAGTCTTACTAAGGTTTTCGCTAACGGCTTTTGCCATAATTATCATTCCGGGCCCCAGCGTAATGTTTACCGTAGCGCGAGGGATTTCACTAGGCAAACGCGCAGCAATATTGAGCGTGCTCGGAAATAATTTAGGTGCTTATGTCTCAGTGATTTTAGTTTCATTTGGGATTGGCCCAATTATTCAAAGATCACAAGTTGCTTTTTTAGTGGTGTCAATTTTTGGTGGATCGTATTTGATTTATTTGGGTTATGACACGATAAAAAATAGAAATCAAAAAACTACCGAGATATTAACTAAAACTGATTATGCCACCTCACGACACATTGTTAAGCAAGCGTTTGTAGTTGGGGTGCTAAATCCAAAAACTCTAGTATTTTTTGCCGCGGTTTTACCGCAGTTCACTGATCGCAGTCAAGGTAATGTCCCGCTACAACTATTGTTTTTAGGTTTAATTTTTTGGATAATTGCCTTTATCTCCGATAGCATTTGGGGGATTTCAGCCGGGGTAGCGCGCGATTGGTTAGCAAACAGCCCTAATCGAATTTCAAATCTAACTCTGATGGGTGGGGTTGTGATTTTGATTTTGGGTGTCGGGATTTTAATTAGTTTATTAAGGTGAGGTGAAATGAAGTTAGTAGATCTGATTTACCCCTTCTACGAACGACGCCTCATTAAAGAAATTGCAGATTTACCTAGACCAAAACATGTTGGGGTAATTCTTGATGGAAATCGCCGCTGGGCAAAAGAGCAAGGCAGCAGCACAATTGATGGGCACAAAGTTGGGGCAAGTCGCATTGAACGATTTTTAGATTGGTGTGAAGAATCTAAGGTTGATCATGTCACGCTTTGGTTATTAAGTACTGAAAATTTAAGTAGAGAGAACACTGAACTAAATCACCTTTTTGAATTAATTGAAAATACTGTGAAAGATTTAGGGTCTACCCATAAATGGAGAATTGTCCCAGTGGGGGCATTAGATTTATTACCCGCGTCAACTAGCGCCGCTTTAAAGCAAGTTGCAGAAAACACCAGCGAAATAAAGACGATGACAGTAAACATCGCGGTTGGCTATGGCGGAAGAAGAGAAGTAGTTGACGCGATTCGCACCGTCTTAAGCGATCACGCTCAACTTGGCACTACCTTAGAAGAATTAGCCGAAACCATTGATATTGAACACATCTCACAAAATCTTTACACCAAAGGTCAACCAGATCCTGATTTAGTAATTCGAACCTCAGGTGAACAAAGACTGAGTGGATTTCTTTTGTGGCAGAGTGCGCATGCTGAATTTTATTTTTGTGAGGCATTTTGGCCGGATTTTAGAAAAGTAGATTTTTTAAGAGCCTTACGCGACTTCGGAAGCCGCTCGCGAAGGTTCGGCGCCTAACCCGCGGCCGGCGTGTTGAAACCAGAGTTACCGCTGTTACCAATTAGCGTTACCTTGTCTTAAGAAAACTTCTTAGGGGGTGGGCTTGGCCCCAGTTCGAGACAGTAAAAAAACATTTGTTTTAGATACCAGCGTTTTATTATCAGATCCAAAAGCCCCGTTACGGTTTGAAGAGCACGATGTGGTTTTACCGCTTGTAGTCATTGCCGAATTAGAAGGTAAAAGAACTCACCCTGAATTAGGTTTTTATGCTCGCGAGGCGCTGCGATTACTCGATGATTTAAGAGTAGAAAAAGGTGGTCTAGATAAGCCAATAACGATTAGTGATTTTGGTGGCACCTTAAAGGTTGATTTATCTCAGGTTGATTCAAATAAATTGCCCGCCGCATTTGGCCCTTTAGATAATGACGGTCGGATTTTGGCAACAGCGCAATCTTTAGCGCAAAACGGTTGTGACGTAATAGTAGTTAGTAAAGATTTACCTATGCGAGTTAAGGCTTCTGCGCTGGGATTGGCGGCTGAAGAGTATCTAGCAGAGTTTGTAAAAATTTCGGGCTGGAACGGAGTCGCCGAATTAGATTTGGCAAATGATGAGCTGGATGAGCTATACACAAATCAAATCATCGAGCATGAAACGGCAAAAGAATTACCTTGTAATACTGGATTGATATTAATGTCGCAAAAAGGAAGCGGACTAGGCAGAGTCACTTCTGATAAAAAAATCAAGTTAGTTCGTGGTGATATTGAAGCATTTGGAATTCATGGCCGAAGTGCTGAGCAAAGATTAGCGCTAGATTTTTTATTAGATGACGAAGTCGGAATTGTCTCGTTAGGTGGTCGTGCTGGTACCGGCAAAAGTGCGCTTGCAATCTGCGCCGGATTAGAACAAGTTTTAGAGCGCCAAACTCAAAGAAAAGTTATGGTGTTTAGGCCGCTTTATGCGGTAGGTGGGCAAGATCTGGGCTATTTGCCTGGCAGTGAAAACGAAAAAATGAGCCCTTGGGGGCAAGCGGTGTTTGATACCTTAGGCGCAGTTGCTGCACCAGAAGTTATCAACGAAATTTTGCGCCGCGAATTAATTGAAGTTTTGCCACTTACCCATATCAGAGGGCGATCTTTGCACGATGCATTTGTGATTGTGGATGAAGCACAAAGTTTAGAGCGGAATGTTCTACTAACTGTGCTCTCACGTTTAGGTAAGGGCTCGAAAGTGGTATTAACTCATGACGTCGCGCAACGAGATAATTTAAGAGTAGGGCGTCATGATGGGGTAGCGGCCGTTGTAGAAAAACTCAAAGGCCACCCGCTATTTGCCCACGTCACACTTACTAGATCAGAAAGATCGCCGATTGCTTCTTTAGTAACTGAATTATTAGAAGAGATGCCTTCTTAACCAGCGTCAGGCCCCACCGGAATCTTATTGGTAATGGGACGCATGGTGTCTTCAAAAAAATCTTGACCTTTGTCATCTACCACAATAAATGCCGGAAAGTCTTTGACTTCAATCTTCCAAACGGCTTCCATACCTAAATCTTCAAAATCTAAGACTTCTACTTTGGTGATGCAATCTTGTGCTAAGCGGGCGGCTGGCCCACCAATTGATCCCAGATAAAATCCACCGTTTTCTTCGCAGGCTTTAGTAACTACTTTTGAGCGATTTCCTTTTGCTAGCATTACTAAAGATCCACCAAGTTTTTGAAATTGATCAACATATGAATCCATTCGCCCCGCGGTAGTAGGGCCAAAAGAGCCCGAGGCATAGCCAGTTGGTGTTTTTGCCGGGCCGGCGTAGTACACCGCAAAATCTTTAAAGTAATCCGGCATCGGCTCGCCGCTTGCCAACATTTCACTAACTCGCGCATGAGCTAAATCTCTTGCCACAATCATTGGGCCATTTAATGAAACTCTTGACTTAATTGGTAGTTGGGTTAATTGCTTTCTTACTTCACTCATTGGTTTAGTTAAATCAATCTGCACAACTTGCTCAGCCAACTTTTCTTCAGAAACTTCGGGTAAGAATTTGGCAGGATCAGTTTCTAGTTTTTCTAAAAAGGCGCCCTGGGGGGTAATTTTCGCCAATATTTGTCGATCGGCCGAGCATGAGACAGCAATTGCAACAGGCAAAGAGGCACCATGACGGGGTAGTCGAATCACTCTTACATCGTGGCAAAAATATTTACCGCCAAATTGCGCGCCGATTCCGAATTGCTCGGTCATTTTTAAAACTTCGGCTTCCATTTGAATATCTCTAAAACCGTGTCCAGAATCTGATCCGACCGTCGGCAAAGTATCTAATTCTCGTGCCGAGGCTAACTTGGCAGTCTTTAAGGCAAATTCAGCAGTAGGCCCGCCAACCACAATCGCTAAGTGATACGGGGGACATGCTGCCGTACCTAAACTACGTAACTTTTCTTCTAGAAAGGCTTTCATTTTTTCTGGATTAAGAATTGCTTTAGTTTCTTGAAACATTAGTGATTTGTTAGCGCTGCCCCCGCCTTTGGCCATGAATAACAATTTGTATTCCAATTCATGCCCCTGCGTGGTATCGGCGTAAATTTCAATCTGTGCCGGAAGGTTTGTGCCAGTGTTTTTTTCAGTCCACATGTCAAGTGGGGCTAATTGGCTATAGCGCAAATTCAAATCTTGATAAACATTAAAAATACCTTTGGCAATAACGGCTTCATCTTGCCCCGTAGTTAGCACAGCCGAACCGCGCTTTCCACTTACCACCATGGTTCCGGTGTCCTGACACATTGGTAAAACTCCACCCGCAGAAATATTTGCATTCTTTAATAAATCTAAAGCAACAAATCGATCATTAGGGCTTGCCGCTGGGTCATCTAAAATTTTGCGTAAAGACGCTAAGTGATCTGTGCGCAGTAGGTGCTGAGTGTCTTTGATTGCCGCGTAGGTTAATTGCTCAATTACTTCAGGCTTGATTGACAAGAATTTTCGACCAGCTAAATCAACAACTTCAACCCCATCAGTAGTGATTAGTCGATATTCGCGCTGATCTGCCGCAGTGGGCAATAACTCGGTAAATTTGAATTCCACCATAAATTTCGCCCTTTCGCTTGACCCATTGTACGCTGATGCGCAATTCAGCGAGATGCGCGAAGATATATGAGATGAGTTACAAAAAGCCTAGCTACAAGAAAACCGTGCTTGATATCACCATTTCTATGGCTTTAGTTGGTTTGTTTGTGGTTTTATTAGCCGGCTTTGTTGCTCAAACTCGTAAACCTAACGAAATTCAAATCCGCTCAGTTGATTTATTTGCAATCGCGCAGGGCGCTCAGACTCGTACCGAGATGGACATTTGGGTTCCAGAAAGTTTGGCGAGCGATTGGGTGGCGACCAGTGGACGCTTAGAACAAATTCAAAATCTTCCACTGTGGCGGTTTGGTTTAGTCTCGCCCCAAAACGAATTTGTTGGGGTAAAAGTTAGCGAGTATGACGCAGAAAAAATGTTGAAAGTTTTAGGGTATGAGGTATCTCAAAGCGAAGAAATTAAAATAGCAGATTTAACTATTACTAAATGGCAAGACGAATCAAAATCTGAGCGAGGTTTCTACTATAAGGTAAACGAACAAAGCATTTTAATTTACGGATCTGCTGACTTTAATGAGCAGCAATTGATTTTAAGCTCTTTAGAAAAATTAAATTAGTCTTCTTCTTCGTATTCTGCCTGAATTTCTTCTAATTTTTGTTGGGCTTGATCGAGAATAGTTTGACAAACTGCGGCTAACGCCTCTCCTTCTTCCCATAATTTTAGTGTTTCTTCTAAACCTAATTGCCCGTCAGCCAGCTTTTCAACGATGGCAGTTAATTTAGCTCGGGCCTGCTCATAACTCAAATCTTTTTTTTCTTTTGGCACGCAATGATCCTATTCGACTTTGGCGTTGATGCTGTCTTTTGCCAGGCGAATTTTGATTCGTTCACCCTTTTTGACATCAGCTTTTTGCTTTACTAACTTTCCATTATCACGTTGAACAATGGCAAATCCTCGCTCTAAAGTTGCCAGCGGCGACAGGGCGCGTAGCGTCGCCTTGGTTGGCTGAAACCAATTAACTTCAGAATTAACTTTGTGATTTACTTCTGCTCTAATTGACCCAACGGCGTCATCGAGTTGCTGTTGAAACGGCAATAGAAAATCTGAGATTGAATTTAGGGCTGAGTTTTCTAATAAGCGGTCAAGGATTAACTGCTCGCGCTCAATGCTGTTTTGAGTGAACCTTCTAATTTGGTCAATTTGGCGGGCAATTAAATCAAACTCAAAGTCAAAATCTGGTACAACTTTTCGGGCGGCATCAGTCGGGGTTGAGGCTCGTACGTCCGCAACTAAATCCAATAACGGTGAGTCCTCTTCATGCCCGATCGCGCTAACGACCGGCACTTGCGATTGCGCCACTGCCCTAATTAAATTCTCATCCGAGAACGGAAGTAAGTCTTCAAATGATCCACCACCACGCGTAATGATGATTACATCAATATCTTTTCGAGAGTTTAATTTTTTTAAGGCCTGGCTAACCTCATAGGCTGCTTTTGCACCCTGCACGGCAACTTCGAGTGTGACAAATTCTGCTATCGGCCAGCGTCGTTGGGCATTTTCAATCACATCAATCATGGCAGCACTTGCGCGGCCGCAGATTAAACCAATCTTTGACGGCAAAAATGGTAAAGATTTTTTTCTACTTTCTGAAAATAACCCTTCAAGTAAAAGTTTTTGTTTGAGCTCTTCTAGCCGAACCATTAAATCGCCTAAGCCAAGTGTTTGAATTGCTTTAGCGCGGATAATTAAAGTGCCCCGATTGGGCCAAAATTCTGGCTTACCGTTGACTACAACTCTCATGCCACTTTCAGGGACCAGTTTAGAAATTTTTAAGGCGTTCTTACTCAGCATGACATTTAAAGTCGCTTCTTGCGAAACATCTCTTAAATCTAAAAAAACCCATTCGCTATTTGGTCTAACTTTCGCTTGTGTAATTTCACCCTCGATCCAGATTGAAGGAAGCGGATTAATCAAGTCAGCCAAGGCACGCGCAGCTTCACGTACCTGCATGGGATTTTCTGGAGAATGACCTGGATACATAGGGTAAGCGTAGGTCAAGATGTGTGAAATTCAATTGTTGCCTACGATATGAAGATATGTCGAACAAAAAAGTGCTCTTAGCAGCACCGCGCGGATATTGTGCTGGGGTAGATAGAGCAGTAGTCACCGTAGAAAAGGCCCTTCAATTACATGGGGCGCCGATTTATGTTCGCAAGCAGATTGTCCATAACAAACACGTAGTGGAAACCCTCGAGGCAAAGGGTGTAATTTTTGTAGAAGAAATTTCAGAAGTACCTGAGGGCTCAATTGTGGTGTTTAGCGCGCACGGGGTCTCACCTATGGTGCACCAACAATCAGCCGAAAGAAACTTAAAGACTATTGATGCAACTTGCCCGCTAGTAACTAAAGTTCACAATGAAGCAAAGCGCTTTGCAAAAGATGATTATCAAATTGTGCTTATTGGCCATGAGGGCCATGAAGAAGTTGAAGGCACGATGGGCGAAGCCCCCGCGAACATGATTTTGGTAGAGAATCCACAAGAAGTTGAAAACCTAAAACTAGATCCAAACAGAAAAGTTGCCTGGCTTTCGCAAACTACGCTTTCAGTTGACGAAACCCTCAACACTGTCTACGCCCTAAAGCAAAAATTACCTGAATTAATTGATCCACCAAGTGATGACATTTGCTATGCCACCCAAAATCGCCAAGCAGCAGTTAAAGCAATTGCCCCGCGCTGCGACGTGCTAATTACGGTGGGCTCAAGTAACAGCTCTAATTCTGTTCGACTAGTTGAAGTTGGTTTAGAGGCTGGCGCTAAAAAGTCTTATCGCGTTGATGGTGCACAAGAATTAGTTGAATCTTGGTTTGATGGTGCACTAACTATTGGTTTAACAAGCGGAGCATCAGTACCAGAAAACCTAGTGCTTGATGTATTAGATTGGTTAAAGCAACGCGGTTACCTTGACGTTGAAGAAGTCCACACCACTAGCGAAAGTGTTACCTTTGCGCTTCCTCCGGAACTTCGTAAAGATCTGAAGGCGATGAAGAGTCACTAGTTTTTTGCCCGTTTACTCTTAAGTAAGTTAGTGCGGCCGCAACGATGCTGGCCCCAACTACCCAAGTGGCATTAAAAGCCAAAGTCGGTAGCAACATGGTGGCTTGTTGAGTTAAAAACGAACCCACGCCAGATAAATTGAATTGACCTGAGATAAAAATTGAACCAAAATAAATCAGTGGGCCCATCAAAATTGGATCCCAAGCATTATTTAGGCTAACTAGATAAACCAAGGCGATTATTACTACTGCGTAAATAACACCAGATAGTGCGCCAATCCCACTTCCTAAAAAAACATCCAACAAGGAAGCGGCCAACATAATTATTGAAAATAAAAATGCGGCTAGTTTGCTTGAAATCGGAAGCGTAAACCCTGGGCTGTCATCGATTTCGATTACTTCTTGTGGGGCAGTTGCACCCTTAAAAAAACTTTCAACTTTTTCAGCGAGTTCGACCGACCCAAGAAACTTATCTTGATCGGCTGGCTCGCGACGTCGCGCCAAGGCCGGTAGTACGTCTTCTGCGAGGCCATGTAATTCAGCGCCAACTGCTCGATAGAGCTGTGGACTTATTTGACGAATTTGCTTCTCACTCACGCCTAAACACTAGCGAAGTTATCGATGAGTTCACTCATGACTCTTCCGTAATTTCTAGAATTTCACGAGGTTTTTCTAGTCGCAACTGCGCTACCGCAGAGGTGATCTCATCAGGAGAAACGATTGGTTTGTTAATCGGAACCCCCTTCTCAGCCAGTCTTTTTGCTTGTGAAATTGCTTGGCGATCAAAACTTGCGACAAAACTGTTATAACCACCAACTGCTTTGTTTAACCCATCGCCCATTTTGTCGATGTGTTCAACCAGCGTGGTGAGACGCTTTAACATTTCTGCGCCCATTGCTCTAATTTCTTCGGCGTTTGCACTTAAATTACTTTGATCCCAACCAAAAGAAATCGTGCGCAATAACCCCAGCATGGTAGTGGGGGTAGCCGGAATCACATTTTTATTAAAAGCTTTTTCTAGTAGTAAACCATCTGTATCTAGCGCACTCGCTAATAAAGATTCAAACGGTAAAAACAACACCACAAAATTTGGTGTTTTACTACTGTTCGCTTGATACTCTTTTGAGGCTAGTTCATTAATTCGTTTACTTAAGTCTTTAGCATGCTTTTCTAGCAAAGTTTGTTTTTGGGCGATATCCTCACAACCTACTGCTTCAAAAAACGCATCCCACGGAAACTTCGCATCAACCAGTACCTC
>CAZXCT010000020.1:0-19071 GCA_964639395.1 uncultured Bifidobacterium sp. | reverse complement strand
TGTAGCCAAACCAGCAAGAATTAGATATAAAATAATTTTGAACTGATTAAATAACTTAAAGCGATTTACCTTCATATTAGGTACATTTATAATCATTTTATGGATATATTCTAACTTAGATATGTGCGGACGTTACGTAGCCCCAACAGATTTAGCTCAGCTAAGTCAAGTATTTGAGTTAGCAAATTTGCCAGAAGATGACTTAGGCGAGAATTACAACGTCTCGCCGAGTCAAGCGGTATATGCAATATTTGTTGACCAAGCTGGATCCAGGCAAGCACACAAAATGCAGTGGGGGCTCACTGCCGCTTGGGATTCAAAGCAAAAAATTGCTAACGCACGCAGTGAAACCGTAGACACAAAAAGTTCATTTAAAGAACTATTTGTAAAAAATCGATGTTTAGTACCGATGCAAGGTTATTACGAATGGTTTAGGCCAAAGGATGTCTCTAAAACAAAACAGCCCTTTTTTATTTATTCACAGCAAATGAAATTGCTACCAGTTGCAGGTATCTACCGAGATAATGAAATAACAATTCTTACTACCAGCGCTAACAAAAAACTTAGTGGGATTCATGACCGTATGCCAGTATTGGTGCCACCAAAAAATTGGGTCAATTGGCTTTCAAACTCAGTCCAGAGCCCTCATTCAATTAAAGAGTTAATACCGCAAGTGCCAGATGAATTATTAGTAGCACACCCAGTAGGGGTAGAGGTAAATAACTCGCGTAGCCAAGGCAAAGCACTGATAGCCCCTATCGGCAATTTGGTAGCGACAGAAGATATTTATAGAATTAACCATGAAGATTTTTCTTTTGAAGAATTTAGTAATGAGTAATTGTGAGTAATTTTTTATCTGGTATAGAAGAAGAGATTGATTTTTCACAAGATGAAATTAAGTATCTAGAGGATTTTTTAGCAGACTGGGGCCTACTAAGCGATCTAGCGCTGAGTGATTTGGTGTTATGGATTCCAACCTGGCATAAAAAAGGTTATTTTGCGGTAAGCCAGATACGTCCAGCAACTGTGCCAGCAAATGTTCCAGAAGACTTGGTAGGCCAGTTTTTAGCTGATGGAAGAAATCAACTAATTGATCAAGCATTAGCAAGCAAAAAAATCGTTAGCAGCAGTGAATCTACCGATATGAAAAATCTAGCTGTAATCCCAATTGTGATTGAAGATCGAGTAATTGGCTTAATAGAACGTACATGGCTGGCCGATGGCAGAGGCGGCAGAATGGAAAAGGTCTATTTAGCTGCGGCAGAAGCGCTATTTAAAATGCTAGAACAAGGTAATTTTTTACTGTTGTCACAAGGCCAAAAAGTGAATGAAACCCCACGGGTGGGGGATGGATTGATTCAATTAGATGCTTTAGGAAACGTGATTTTTGCTAGCCCAAATGCCCAATCGGCCTTTAGAAGGCTTGGCTTTAATCAAGATTTGATCGAACAAAAATTTTCACAAGTATGTTCAAGGTTGGCAAAAAAGCCCGGATTGACCGATGAATCCCTTTCTTTAGTCACTAGTGGCAAGATAAGTGGAGCAATTGAACTAGAAAATAAATTGGCAACTGTGACTTTAAGAACGCTTCCTTTAATTAAAGATAAAACTCAAGTAGGCGGATTGATTTTAGTACACGATGTAACTTTGATTAGAAAAAAAGAAAAAGCACTATTAGGTAAAGAAGCCACTATTCGAGAAGTTCATCACAGAGTAAAAAATAACTTACAAACTGTAGGTGCCTTGTTAAGGCTACAAGCACGAAGAACAAAAAATGATGAAGTAAAAAAGTCTTTACTTGAAGCAGATCGAAGAATAAACACAATTGCAATTGTTCATGAGTACCTGTCTCAAAGTAGTGAAGAGAGTATTAACTTTGATGATATATTAAAAAATATAATTTTGATGTTAAGTGAAATTAATTCTGTGTTTGAAAGCAATAAAGAAAACAAAGTTACAAAAATAATTGGTACAGCAGAAAACCTACATTCTCAAATAGCAACTCCGTTAGCAATGGCAATTGTTGAATTACTTCAAAATTCATTTCAACATGGACAACCAGCAAAATTACCAGTAGAAATTATCATTGAAAGATCAAAAAACAGTTTATTTATTCAAATTAAAGATTATGGGCCAGGGCTCAAAGATAAAAATGCAAAGCCAGAATCTTTAGGTCTTGATATTGTTAAGACGCTAGTTCAAGACGAGTTACGTGGAGAATTAGAATTCACTCAAAATAAACCACAGGGGCTTTTAGTAAAAATAACCGTGCCGCTAGATTTAAATTAAAAGTAACTTGCCGAATTTGCAACGGCAGGATTTCTTCCGAGTCCGCGTCTTTCATCTTCACTCAGTCCGCCCCAAACACCTGAATCTTGTCCGGTTTCAATTGCCCATTGCAGGCATTCAGTGGTGACGGTGCAGATACGACAGATAGCCTTTGCTGCTTCAATTTGATTTACAGCGGGCCCGGTGTTTCCTATCGGAAAAAACAACTCAGGATCTTCGTCACGGCAAGCGGCTTTGTGGCGCCAGTCCATGCGATCCTCCTTTTAAGGTTGGTTAAAACCTGGCTCTAGGGATGCCAATTGAGCTCCAAAAATATAGGATTTCTGGCTTTGGAAGGCATCCAAAAGCAAAGTTTTTGCTACTTACTAGGGTGACAGGTTGTATCAATTGTCACAATAGGAAAAGGCACTATTTTTTGAAAACATGTGTCACTTTCGTCACATCCGTCCTTATTGCATAACTTTTGCAATAGCAAAGATTTGGGGTATAGTTTCAAAAAATCATATTTGCTATGACTCAGGAGTCAAATGCTGCTGCCGCTGCTACATATCCCGGATGGGTTTGTAAATGTTCCCACCTCTGCCCTATTTGGCTTAATAACGATTGTTTTACTTGCTATAGCCCTAAAAAGAGCGCAAAGTCAACTCGATGACAAAGTAGCCCCGATGGCTGGCTTAGCTGCGGTATTCATTTTTGCCATGCAAATGCTTAATTTTCCGGTGGCGGCTGGAACCAGCGGTCATCTAGTCGGTGCGGCAATTGCAGCAGTTTTGATCGGACCCTGGGCAGCCTCGTTGGCTTTAACTGTGGTGCTGGTTGTGCAGGCACTATTTTTTGCCGATGGCGGCTTGATTGCCCTTGGCCTAAATATTTTTAACCTCGCTTTTGTTGCAGTCTTTGCTGCCTGGTTAGTTTTTGTGGTACTTCGAAAAATTCTTCCTAAAAATAAATTAAGTTTGTTGATTGCAACTGGGGTTGGCGCATTTCTTAGCGTTCCTATCAGTGCATTGGCTTTCAGTTTACAATTTGCGCTAGGTGGTACAGACGCAATAAGCGCTACCACCGTTACTGCAGCAATGGTTTCTGTGCATATTTTAATTGGAATTGGCGAATCGATTATTTCTGTTTTAACTATTTCGGATGTTGTCGCGGTGCGACCAGATTTAGTTTATGGAGCAAAAGATTATTTAAGTTCGAGATTACTAAAAGGAAATAAATAATGAACAAAAATAAATCATTTATTTTGGTAGGGATATTTGTTTCATTAATTTTTGCAGCAGTAGTGAGTAATTTTGCTAGTGGTAGCCCTGATGGCTTAGAAAAGGTTGCAGAAGACACTGGCTTTATAGAGAGCGCCCAAGACAGTGCAGTGGCTAACTCACCACTTGCAGATTATGGTTTTGCCTTTATAGAAAATAGTTTTTTAGCTACAGGGCTTTCGGGCGTAATAGGCGTGCTAGTGACGGCGTTAGTTGCGTTTGGTCTATTCAAATTATTATCACGCAAGCAAAAGATTTAATTGGGTAGCAACCACACTGGGACAGACCGATTTTACGTACATGGTCACTCCGCAATACATAAATTACCGTCACATTTAAAGTTAGTAGCTGCTTTTAGTTTTGTTTTGTTAGTAGTGTTGACGCCAACCACTTGGTTTTTAGCTTTTGGGCTTTACGCCGTAATTATTATCGGATTACTAATTTACTTAGCCGTACCTTGGAAAATGATAAAAACTAGACTCTTACTTGAGGTACCGTTTGTTCTTTTTGCCCTATTTCTGCCATTTTTTGGGATTGCACCTAAAACAGAATTATTAGGAGTATCGCTTTCGATACCAGGCCTGTTGGCAGGATGGAATATTTTGGCAAAAGCCACCTTAGGTGTGCTTACGACAGTAGTTTTATCAGCGACCACCACCCCAAGAGAAATCTTGACCGGGCTGGAGCGCTTGAAGGTCCCATCTCTTTTAGTGCAAATTACGAATTTCATGATTCGCTATACCGTGGTAGTTGGCGAAGAGTTGAAGCGAATGACGGTTGCACGCGAATCTAGATGTTTCGAAGCGAAAGGGCCACGCAGCTGGAAGGTTTTAGCGCGAGGTTTAGGCGCCTTATTTATTCGTAGTTATGAGCGCGGGGAGCGAGTGCATTTGGCAATGCTCTCGCGTGGTTTTTCTGGCAGTATGCCATTGGGCGAAACTAGTCCAGTTGCAACTTCAGATTGGATGCTTGCGCTAGTGCTACCGATTAGTGCGGGTTTGATTTTAATTCTTGGAGGTTTTTGGTATTGAGTAAGCATGCGCTAGCAATAAAGGATCTTGCTTTTGCCTATCCCGATGGGCACCAAGCACTTTTTGGTGTAAATCTCGACATAGATTTTAATTCTCGCGTGGCACTACTGGGCCCCAATGGGGCAGGTAAAACAACTTTAGTTTTGCATTTGAACGGAATTTTGCAAACTATGTCAGGGCTAGTGACGGTCGCCGGAATTGAAGTAAAAAAAGAAAATCTAAAAGAGGTTCGTCGACGCGTAGGAATAGTCTTTCAAGATCCAGACGATCAATTATTTATGCCGAGCGTATTTGACGATGTTGCATTTGGCCCTATTAATCTAGGCTTAGCAAAAGCTGAAGTAAATCAAAGAGTTAGCGATGCCTTGGCAAAAGTAAAAATGCAAGATTTTGCCGAACGTCCACCGCACCATTTATCTTTTGGACAAAGACGTCGCGTGGCAGTTGCAACCGTGCTAGCCATGGAACCGGACATCTTGGTGCTTGATGAACCCAGCAGTAACTTGGATCCAGCTAGTCGGCGGGAATTGTCAGAAATATTGTTGAGCCTTGATGTCACAATTTTGATGGTCACGCACGACATCCCTTACGCTTTAGAGATATGTCCCGAATCTGCTATTTTGAATGAAGGAAGAATTGTGGCGAGAGGCAATACGCGTGAGTTGCTATCTAATAGCGAAATCATGAAAGCAAATCGGCTCGAGCTGCCATTTGGCATGCACCTAGACCATATTCCACACAAATAACATGCTAGCGAGTTATCAAAAAATAGCGGCTGCAATCATAAGAATTCAGTCACTTGGAATCCTGCTTTTTGCCCTAATAACTCTTTACGGCGCAATCAACACTAAAGAAGTAGATAGTCAAGCAACCTTGATCTCAGAATTGATTATTTATTTTTTCTTTGTGCTAGCTATGTGGATGGTTGCTCGCGGTTTACTTAAAGGAAATTCACGTGCTTTCGGGCCCTTTGTTTTAACTCAGCTCTTTGTAATTATCGTCGCTTGGCCACTTTTAACTGAAGGTGCTTTAGCTACGCGACTAGTTGGACTTATCGCAGGATTAAGCGCAGCAGTTGCTCTTTATTTGGCTTTTACAAAAAAGTTTAGAGAAGAGTTTTTCAAAGATTAACTCTTGTAAACTTGACCATTCTCTACTTTGATTTCAACTTGGTCTAATCCGCGGGTAGCTGGCCCACTAATCACGCTGCCATCAAGTGTTGAAAAAACGCTATTGTGACATGCGCAAATAATTTCGCTGCCACGCAATTGCGAGACGGGACACCCTTGGTGTGTGCAAGTAACTGAATAAGCACCAACTTCACCCGCAATCGGCTGAGTTAAAACAAGCTTTGCTTCACTCAAAATTATTGCGCCACCCACCGGAATATCTTCAACTGCAATTAAGCCAGCAGTTGACTCACTTGGTGTTTGTGCAGGCTCCGACGTTTCAGTTGGGGTTGGCTTTGGGGTTTGCGCTGGCGCCACCGCAGCTGGTTCTGAATCTGTGGCGCAAGCTGCAAGTAATCCGGTAACTGACAAAGCCCCTACTGAAGCGATGACGCTGCGACGTGAAATATTTTTATCAGTCATGTTCTTAGGCTTTTTTTGTTTCCCAGAAAATTGACTCAATTTCAGTAATTTTTGACAATAAATTATCAGCAACCGCTACATCGTTAGTACCTTTTGTTCCTGCTGCGCCCGCTAATTTAGTTGCTTCATTAAACAAGGCATGTAATTGCGGGTACTTCTCAAAGTGCGGTGGCTTAAAATAGTCAGTCCAAAGCACCCAAAGATGCTCTTTAACTAAATGTGAACGTTGTTCTTTTATTGAAACAGAGCGAGACTTAAAGTCAGGGTCACTTGAAGCATTGTATTTTTCCATACAAGCCTTAACTGATTGTGCTTCAATTTTCGCTTGCGCTGGGTCATAGACTCCACAAGGTAAATCGCAATGTGCAGAAACCGTGGTACGGGGATTTAGTAATTTCAACTTCACTCCTTGATATTCAGGGGCTTACTATCGATAGATTACCCCTACAGCAAAATACTGGCAGGACGTATGCGGCTTACTAAAAAATACTTACCGGTAAGGGTTATCGGTAACTCCATGCTGCCAACTTTTACCCCAGGGGATCTCTTGGTGATAAAAATTGGCGCCAATATTCAAATCGGGGATCTAGTCGCATTTAAACAAGAGGAAGTCACAGGTCAGCTATTAATCAAGCGAGTTGTTGATTCGAGGGATGCTGCTTATTGGGTTAGTGGTGACAATGTCAAAGAAAGCGATGACTCAAGAAAATTTGGCTGGGTTGAAAGTAATCAAATCATTGGAAAAGTAATTTTCAAATATTGGCCAGGATTTAAAAAATCATTTAAAGTGAATTTATAGCCTCAGCAAAGCTAGTAACTTGGGCAAGCGATGTATCCCATGAGCACATCCATCTAACTTCATTTGTATATTCATTCCAGACATAAAATAAAAAATCTTTTTGTAGTTTTGCAATATTTTCTGCACTTAATTCGGCAAATACAGCATTTGCTTGTGTTTGTTGCGTTATTTTAATTTTTGAATTGTTTGAAATTAGTTCTCTTAGATTTTGAGCCATTAAATTTGCCGCAGTGGCATTTTGTTTCCATAAGTCATTTTCAAAGAATGCGATAAATTGTGCTGCGATAAATCTGTGCTTACTTGCTAATTGCATACTCGATTTTCTAATCCAAGGAGTATTTTTAGCCAATACTGGATTAAAAATTACAACTGCTTCGGCACCGATTAGCCCATTTTTTGTTCCACCGAATGAGAGTAAATCGATATCACAAGCTGTAGTAAATTCTGCAAACCCTAAATCTAAACTAACCGCAGCATTACTTAATCTGGCACCATCCATATGCAGATAAGCCTGATTATCGTGAGCAAATTTTGCTAATGCTTTTATCTCGGCAGGGTTATAAACCGTACCAAGTTCTGTCGATTGGGTAATTGAAATTATGTTTGGCTGACTAGTGTGTGAATCCCCAATACGTGTGAAGTAAGGCGCTATTAATTCTTTTGTTAATTTTCCGTCTGGGGTTGGAATATCAACCAACTTTGTCCCCATTAATTTTTCTGGCGCCCCACCTTCATCAACATTAATATGGGCGGTAGTAGCACAAATAATTGAATTCCATGTATTAACAACATTTGAAATGGCGACAACGTTTGCACCCGTTCCATTAAATACAAAAAAAATCTCTGCCTGCGGTGCCTTTAGGTGTTGTTTGATTAGTTCTTTTGCCTGCTCGGTGTAGGGGTCTTGGCCGTATGCCGGTACATGATTTTGATTTACTTCGGTGAGTTTTTCAAGAACCTTTGGGTGGGCCGGTGCGTAATTATCGCTGGCGAACGAGATCACGCTGCGCTCCATTCAACGAGATAGTTATAGAGAAAATTTCTTAATTTTGCGCTTTGGGTTGCTAACGCTTTAATTCCTCGATCGGTAAAATACATGCCTAAACCGAAAAGACTGACTTAGTTAACTCGCTTTGCTCGTGCTCATGCAAAGTGTGTGATCCAACCGCCGGCGCGCTAGAGGCATCTCGAGATACCCGAATCAAAGTATTGGGTAAATGTGAAGCCAACGCTAGTGCCATAAAAGGATAAGCGCCTTGGTTAGCGGGTTCTTCTTGCGCCCAAATAAATTTATTGACGCTTGAGTGTTCACTTAGCACCTGACTTATTTCAGTAAGGGGAAGTGGATACAAACGCTCTAAACGCACTATTGCCACATCATTTCGATTTTGTTTCTCGCGCTCTGCTGCAACTTCATGAGCAAACTTTCCAGTGGCAAATACAATTGTTTTAATCTCAGATCCATCAATCTTATCTACAATAATTGGTTGAAGCTTTCCAGTTGTAAAGTCTAAAGTTTTACTGGTTGCTGATTTGGCACGCAACATAGACTTAGGTGTAAATACAACCATCGGCTTCACATGTGGATTTAAAACTTGCCAGCGTAAAAAGTGAAAATAAGAAGCAGAGGTAGAAGGTTGAACAATTGTCATATTGTCTTGAGCTGCCAAGCTTAAGAATCGTTCTAATCTTCCGCTGGAGTGGTCTGGGCCTTGCCCTTCCATTCCGTGAGGCAGTAACAACACTAATCTCGAATGTTGGTTCCATTTTTGCTCACCTGAAACTAAGAACTCATCAATTATGGTTTGTGCACCATTGGCAAAATCTCCGAACTGGCCTTCCCAGAGCACTAACATTTCAGGATTTGCTACGGAGTAGCCGTACTCGAATCCCATACCGGCAAATTCAGTTAGTGCTGAATCGTAAACAAAAAAACGAGAATTTTGTGCAACAGCTTTTAGTGGTTTGTAACCTTGTCCTGTTACGTTATCAACAATTACTGCATGTCTTTGACCAAAAGTCCCACGCCGAGAGTCTTGACCAGAAAGTCGAACCGAAACACCTTGCGCTAATAAAGAGCCAAAAGCTAACGCTTCACCCATCGCCCAATCAATTGTGTTTTCTTCAATCATTTGAGCGCGACGTTCAAGCTGCGGCTTAAGCCTGGGGTGCGGAGTGAAATCTGGTCGTAATTCAATTTGGGTGCGGGCGATGCGATTAACAACATCTTCACTAATTGCGGTATCAACTTGGATCGGAAAGTTTGCTGTGTCGTGTAATGATGATGCAACCGGTTGCGCGATTGCCTCTTTGGTTTCAGCAAAAGCTCGCTCAAGTTGTGCTTGATAATCAATTAACGCTTGCTCGGCTTCTTCTAGCGTTATATCCCCACGGCCAATTAGTGATTCGGTATATAACTTTCTAATACTTCGCTTCTGATCGATTATTTTGTACATTAATGGTTGAGTTAATGAGGGATCATCGGCTTCGTTATGACCACGGCGGCGATAGGTTATGAGATCGATTACTACGTCTAGTTTGAATTCTTGTCTAAAGTAAAAAGCTAGTTCAGCCACATGAGCTACTGCCTCTGGGTCATCGCCATTTACGTGAAAAATTGGGGCCTGGATTGTCCTAGCTAAATCTGAGGCGTAAGTGCTACTGCGCGACTCTGATGGTGCGGTGGTGAAACCGACTTGATTATTAATGATTAGATGAATTGTTCCACCAGTGCGGTAGCCCCGGAGCTTGCTTAAATTCAATGTTTCAAATACAACCCCTTGCCCGGCGAAAGACGCATCGCCATGCATAAGAATTGGAAGTATTGGATTGTTGTGGTCTTTGCCAAGTCGATCTTGCTTGGCGCGAACAATTCCCTCTAACACAGGATTTACTGCCTCTAAGTGTGATGGATTTGCTGCTAAATAAACCGGAATAGTCTCACCCTCATCGGTACTAAATACCCCAGTGGTTCCTAAGTGATATTTAACATCGCCCGAACCTTGCACTAAACCCTTACCGCCCACATCTTCAAATTCTTTAAATATCTGACCGTAGGATTTTCCAGCGATATTTGCGAGTACATTTAGTCGACCACGATGGGGCATGCCTATCGCAACTTCATTTAACTTGTTTTTAGCGGCTTCATTAAGAATTGAATCAAGCGCAACAATTGTTGATTCACTACCTTCAAGCGAGAAACGTTTTTGACCGACATATTTTGTTTGCAAGAACTTTTCAAAAGCTTCAGCAGCATTTAGTCTGCCCAGAATTCTTAACTGTTCATTTCGTGGTGGTTTTTCATAGGGCACCTCTACCCGCGATTGAATCCAATTTCGTTGCTGTGGGTCTTGAATGTGCATATATTCAATGCCGATGCTTCGTGAGTAGGTGTCGCGCAACAGAGTTAGCACATCACGTAATTTCATAAATCTAGTTTCGCCAAATCCGCCGGTAGCAAACTCACGCTCTAAGTCCCATACCGACAAACCATGTGAGGCCATTGTTAAATCAGGGTGAGTGCGTTGTTCATAAATCAAAGGATCGGTATCAGAAATCAAATGTCCAAAAACACGATAGGAACGAATTAATTCTTGAACTCGCGCTACCTTGTTTATATCTTCATCGTGTTCTGCTGCAATATCTTGTGCCCAGCGGTAAGGCTTGTAAGGAATTTGTAGCGAAGTAAAGATATCTTCATAAAAGTTCTCTTTACCCATTAATAAATCAGCAATTTGTTTGAGGAATTCGCCTGATTGCGCACCTTGAATAATTCGATGATCGTAAGTTGAGCTCATAGTTAGAACTTTGCTAACTGCTTGCTTTGCCAAAGTTAATTGTGAGGCACCTTGCCATTCAATTGGATAATCAAGTGATCCGACACCAATTATCAATCCTTGGTTCTGCATTAAGCGTGGAACTGAATGTTGTGTTCCTAGGGTTCCTGGATTTGTTAAGCTAACTGTTACCCCGGCAAAATCTTCTACTGTTAACTTGTTAGCACGGGCACGTTTAACAACGTCATCATAAGTTGACCAAAACTCAGCAAAGTCTAAACTCTCTGCATTCTTAATGGCTGGTACTAAAAGTTGTCGTGACCCATCAGGTTTAGTTAGATCAATTGCTAGCCCTAACCCAATACTTCCATGTTTGACAATTGCTGGCTTTGCATCTAATTGGGTGTAAGCAACATTCATATCAGGCTGAGCTTTAAGTGCTTTAATTACTGCATAACCAATTAAGTGCGTAAAAGAAACTTTGCCGCCGCGACGACGTGCTAAATGTTCATTTATAAAAACTCTATTTTCTTGTAGCAAGACGGCAGGTATAGATCGCACGCTAGTGGCAGTTGGAACAGTAAGACTTGATTCCATGTTGCTCACTACCCGAGCAGCAGCACCTTTTAAGGGTTCAGTAATGGCTGGTTTTGGCTCAACTGATTTAACTTCTGATGGTGCACGTTTGGTTTCGGCCGCTTCAACTTTTACGGAAGACGGTTTTGGTGCGGGGGTTGGCGCTAAAATTTCAACTTTGGATTCTTGTGGCCGAGCAACTTTTTCATTTGGGGTGTAGTCATTAAAAAACTCCCACCAAGCTGGATCGACTGAATTTTTATCTTTTTTAAATTGCTCATATATCTCATCAACGATCCACTCATTCGGACCAAATCCAGAGCCAGCGATGGGAACAGGCGTCTCGCTAGACACTTCACCTTCAATCATTAGCAAGTGTGTACTAAATATAACTTTAGTAGGTGCTTTCAGGTGGCGAAAAGGCAAGTTACCCGTCACGCTTGTCTTATGGCTCTTAATCACAATCCAGGTGCCGTGGCGGTTGACAGCCAGCCACTGGCGGCAAATTCACTTGCCGGGAAAGTCGCCCTGATCACCGGCGGCAGTCGTGGCATTGGTTTTGCCACCGCAAGGCAAATGGCGCAGTTGGGTGCCAAAGTACTTTTGGTAGCGCTTGATCAACAGCGATTAGCTAGTGCTGTCACTACCTTGCGTAACGAATCTTTTGATGCGAGCGGTTATAGCGTGGACCTTTCAAAACCATTAGCAATCACAGCTTTAGCCGATCAACTTAAAGATTTAGAGATAGATATTTTAATAAACAGTGCCGGAGTGATGAGTGATAAAGCAGCAAAAACTTTACGGACAACTTCAGAAGAATGGCAGCGAGTAATCGAGATAAATTTGACAGCACCATTTGAGATGATTAAATATTTTGTACCGATGATGACTGAACGTAGAGCAGGAAGAGTAATAAATGTTTCTGCGTGCCTCGGAAGATTCTCTGGGCCAGGAACTAGCGGCGGCTTAGCGCCATATCGAATAGCAAAATCAGGTTTAAATGCCTTGACAAAAAATTTAGCAGCAGAAGTAGGTGCGCCTAAGCGAGGAGTTTTAGTTGACGCAGTCTGTCCGGGTCACTGCCAAACCGACATGGGTGGCGCTGAGGCGCCGCGTACGCCGGCACAAGGCGCTGAAACAATTACCTGGTTGGCCGCACGAAATGTTGATGACTCAACTCTTAGTGGTTATTTATGGGAAGACCGCGCGATCGTTCCTTGGTAGTGTTCTTTCGGTTAGTGATGGGACAAATTTGTCCCAAAAAATTTTATAAAACTTTATAACTTCAGCTAGTTTCTATCGTCTAAATAATTAGGAGGTAGAAGTGAGTGGCTTTGAAATTTCTAATAAAGAGATCGAAAAATTACTTTTAGACAAAACTGTTGAAGAAATCATGATAAATGCCCCAGGGCGAATTTACATCGCACGAGGCGGGGTGCTGCAACTAACTGAAGTATTTCTGTCGCTGGAGGATATTCTTGTTTTACTAGAACAGCTTCTCAAAGCTACCGGAAGAAGAATCGATAAATCTCACCCTTTTGTTGATGCATCTTTGATCGACGGAAGCCGTTTGCATGCTGTTATTCCTGACATCACTAAAAAATGTCCTGCGATAAATATAAGAAAATTCTCGCAATTGAGTTTGAATTTAGCTGATTTTGTTAAACAGGGTGTTATCTCAAATCAAGACAGCAATTTTTTACACTACGCGGTAAATCATGGCGCAAACTTGGTAGTTTCAGGATCCACTTCAGCCGGTAAAACCACGTTTTTACGTGCATTACTGAACAGTCAGGCAAAACACACTCGGATTATCACTTGTGAAGAAGTCTTCGAACTTCATCTGAATTCCTTTAATGTCGTAGCGATGCAAACGCGCGATAACGGTCTCGAGCGCACAGGGGAGATCACTTTGAGAGATTTAGTTAAAGCCTCGCTGCGCATGCGACCAGAGCGTTTGGTGCTTGGTGAGGTGCGAAGTGCGGAGGCATTTGAGTTATTGATTGCACTAAATAGTGGCATGCCAGGTGCAACGACTGTCCACGCTAATAGTGCGGAAGAAACTTTAGACAAATTAATAACTTTACCGCTGGCAAGTGGGTCCAATATTCAAAAAGATTTTGTTGAAAATATTGTCAAAAAAGTTATTGATCTGATCATTCATCTTGAGGTAACTCGCGAGGGCTTTAGAAAAGTAACAGAAATTCTGCCAGTATCACAAAAGTATACTTTTGAAAAATTCAGTCGCCTTAAAAGCGTTGTTTAATGATCGATTTCTTAATCATTACGCCAATTGCGATTTTGGGCTGGTATCTAATATTTGCTAAAAAAATACCATTTCAACTAAGAATATTATTTTATAAATTTAAAAAAATTCACGAAAAGAACTCTGCTGCACTAAAAGTTTATGTAATCGGTTTTTTTATTACACTGCTAGTTTTTATAACAACTAAAGTTTTTATCCTGGTGGCAATTTCAGTAGTCACGACAATCGCTTTACCCGGCATCATTATAAAAAACTATCAAAAGCGAGTGATTCAAGAAAAGAGTGATGCTTGGCCGTTTCTGATTGATGATTTGATCTCAGCAATTAGAGCAGGGATGACTTTACCTGACTCATTATTGGATGTAGCAAAAAATGCACCAAGCGCGCTAGCCATTGAGATGGCTGCCTTCTCAACTCATTACAACAAAAGTGGTCAAATTAATCATTCACTTAAACATTTATCAAAAAATATTGTTGATCCGATTGGCGGATTAGTGATGCGAATGTTGTTGACAGTGATTAAATCAGGCGCTAATGACTTAGCAAAGTCATTAAAAATTTTGGGTGAGGCAGTTCGCGAAGAACAACAATTAAACCGAGAATTAGTGGCAAGGCAAAGCTGGGTAATGAACAGCGCAAGGTTGGCTGTGATTTCACCGTGGATTGTTTTGATTGCAATCTGGTCGCAACCCACTGTGCAAACTGCTTACCAGTCGCAACAAGGCCAATTAATACTCTTAATTATTGCAGGCATCTGCTTTGCAGCATATTCCGTTATGAAGCGAATGGCGATAAAACAATATGGTTGAGATTCTTTTTTTGCTACTGGTCTTTTTATCAATATATCTTTTTTATTTAGTCTATCGATTTCCTGTAGTTCAGTTAGAGAAAAGAATTTTAACTTATGTCAACTTAGACCCAATGAATAAAACAAATTTAGCTTCAATTCTAAAAACCTTTTTTCGAGTGAATTTTAAAAAGTCAATAATTAAATCGGAGGTTGCTGACAGAGATATCGCAGAATTATCCGACTTGTTGGCGCTAGCGCTAGTAGCTGGCAGTAGTCCGATTCAGGGGCTAACAGAAATTGTCGATCTTATCGCCGAACCACTCAGGTCGTTACTAAAAGATGTGCTATTTAAAGCAGCATCTGGAATTTCTTTTGACAATGCAATGGGTGAATTGACACAAAATTATCAGAGCGAGTCAATAAATACATTAGTTAAATCACTCAAAATTGCCGGTGAGCGAGGCACTCCTTTAGCTGAAATACTTCGCAGTTTTTCTCATGACCTAAGAAGCAAAAACAGAGAAAAAATAATAAGAAGTGCAGCTAAAAAAGAAATTACAATGTTGGTTCCAATAGTTTTTGTAGTTCTTCCAACTGTGCTAGTTATCGCTCTTTATCCAGCGTTACAGGTAATAAAAAATCTAAGTTAAATCAAAAAGGAGAAAAATGAATAAAAAAATAAGCAACATGATCGGGATATTGCATGACCAACGCGGGGATGTTCCTGGCTGGGTGCTTGTGACAGTTATGACAGCAGGTCTAGTAGGGGCACTATGGGTAATTGCAGATGGGGCACTATCTGCCATCTTTACCCGAGCAATTGATTCAATTGGTCAGCCTTAATCAAAAAGCTAGTGCAGTTGTTGGCTTTGTAATTGCAACCCCCTTAGTTCTGCTTTTAGCAATTGGGGGCTTGCAACTGACTTGGCTTTTGATTTTGCAAAATCAATTAGATAGGGCAGCTGAAGTTGGCGCCAGAGAGCTTACGCTGCTGCAAGTTAATAGCCAGCCAGAAAAAACGGTTAGACAATACTTATTAAATGCGCCATTTAAAATTACTGACTACGAAGTTAAGGTGACGCAATTAGAAGTTGAAAAACAAGTGTTTCAAACAGTTGTTATAGAAGTACCCGTAAAGTTATGGGTTGGTGCGTCATTTAGTTTAAGGGCTATTTCCTATGTTCCTTAAAAATTGTCGCGGAAATGTCACGATTGAGCTGTTGACTTTCTTTGTAATTATTTCATTTGCGGTGTGGTCAAGTTTAGGAGTTTATGAACTATATCGACTTAGAAATAATCTTGATAAATTTGCCTATCTAGCAGTACAGCAAATTGCATTTGATATTGAAAAAAAACAAGTTTGGCAAAATCAAACTTTTTTACTAGAGCTAGCCAGCACCAGCAAACTATCAGAATTTAAAATAAACATTATCTGTGAAGATAATGTTTGCGAAGATGGCAAATTAATAACAGTACAGGCAAGTGGTAAAAATTTAGATTCTGTCTTTGGGATAGAACTTGAAAGAGAAGCTAGAGCACTCGCTAGTAAATTTAGTGATGACAATTGAAATCACAATCTGGATCAATAAATTTAATCGTTGTAGTTTTTTTAGCCATCTTAATTTCATCGTTGACTATGGCAGTAAATATAGGATACTTACTTTCGCAGCGAGGAAACCTTCAAAAACTAGTAGATCAGGCAGCCTTAGCGGCAACACAAGAAATTGAGTTAGCCGCTTACTATCAAAATGGTTTGAGTCAACCGATAAAACTAGATTTAGAAAAATCTCAAAAAGTCGCTTTAAACTTTATAGAGAAAAACTCTAAATTTAGTAATCGTGTATCAACTGAAGTAACAGTAATTGCTAATGAAATTTCTTTAAATAGCCAAGTTCAAATTGAGCTGCCGCTAGCCCCCGCCATAATTAATTTTACGGTTAGAGCGAGTGCTAGCGCGCAACTAATACCAGGCTTCTAGGCTAAAGGGGTGAGCGTAGAGTTAAAAAATGAGATAAAGGTTCTTTCTGGACTATTAGCGGGAGTAGAGAAAGTATTACAACCAGCGGCCTTGCAAGATCAGATCACACAATTAGAACAACTAGCTTCAGCACCTAACTTATGGGATGACCCAGCTAATGCGCAGAAAGTAAATAGCCAACTCTCTTATCTAAAGGATGAACTTAGCGAAGTAACGCGACTAAGACAGAGTATTAGTGATACTGAAGTACTTTTAGAATTAGCCACAAATGAAAATGATAGTGAAAGTATTAAAGACGTCACTAATGAAATAAAAAAACTAGGTAAAGAAATCTCAGAGCTAGAAGTTAAAACATTACTTTCTGGTGAATATGACACTCGCGAAGCGCTAGTAACTATTCGTTCAGAGGCAGGTGGAGTTGATGCAGCCGATTGGGCAGAAATGCTTTTGCGGATGTATTTAAGATTTTGCGAAAGAAAAAACTGGAAGACCCAAGTTTATGAAACATCTTACGCCGAAGAAGCCGGGATTAAATCTGTCACTTTTGCGGTTCAAGCGCCTTATGCCTACGGAAATCTTTCAATAGAACAGGGCACACACCGATTGGTTAGAATCTCGCCTTTCGATAGTCAAAGTAGGCGTCATACCAGCTTTGCCGCGGTAGAAGTTGTGCCTGTTGTATCTGAAAAAGAAGAAGTGACAATCAATGAAGATGAATTGCGAATTGATGTTTATAGATCAAGTGGACCAGGTGGTCAAGGAGTCAACACCACTGATTCAGCAGTAAGACTTACTCACATTCCATCCGGGATTGTTGTGGCTTGTCAAAACGAGCGGAGTCAATTACAAAACAAAGCAACTGCGATGGCAATATTGCAAGCTAAATTATTAGATAGAAAGCGTCAAGCTGAGCAAGAAAAGATAAATGCTCTCAAAGACACCAGTTCAGGTTCTTGGGGTAATCAAATGCGCTCTTATGTACTTCACCCTTATCAATTAGTTAAAGACCTCAGAACTAACTACGAAACTGGCAATACTCAAGCGGTTTTAGATGGGGATTTAGCTGAGTTCATTGCTAGCGGAATTAGGTGGCGTAAAACACGCGCTTAGTACCCCTGCGTGGCTAGAAGCAAATTAGCCTTATTTTGGCTAAGGTTTTTATGGGTGAATTTTGTAAATGATAATTTTTGAAAATGTTTCATTGAACTACCGACGCAGTGCTATTGCAGCGTTGGATGATGTTTCTTTTGAGATTAACGATGGCGAATTCGTTTTTTTAGTTGGACAATCAGGTGCAGGTAAATCTTCAATTTTAAGATTACTGATGCGAGAAGTGAGCCCAAATATAGGCCGAGTTGTAGTTGACGAAGTTAATGTTGCAAAGATTCGCCGCCGAAAAGTCCCACTGTTAAGAAGAAAGTTCGGCATGGTGTTTCAGGACTTCAGATTATTACCTGAAAAGTCTGTTTCTGAAAATGTTGCTTTTGCTATGCAAATTGTTGGCAAAACTAAAAAAGAAATTAAACAAACTGTTCCACAAGTATTAGATTTAGTTGGTTTGCTTGACAAATCCAATCGCCGCCCTAATCAACTTTCAGGTGGAGAGCAGCAAAGAGTGGCGATTGCCAGAGCCTTGATAAATCGGCCCTCAATATTGCTAGCCGATGAGCCAACCGGAAACTTAGATCCCGACACCACAATTGACATTATGCGATTACTTGACCAAATTAATCGTGCTGGCACAACCGTACTAATGGCAACTCATGATGCGTCAATCGTGGATCAAATGAGAAAGCGCGTAATCGAAGTTTCAAACGGAAAGATCGCGCGTGATCAGAAGCAAGGAAATTACGGTTACTGATGAGTAGATTCTTTGCAAAAATACGATTCATATTGTCAGAAATGTGGCAAGGAATTAGCCGTAGTTTTACATTAACTATCGCTTTAATTGCAACTTTCGCAATCTCACTTTCACTTATGGGTGTCTCATTATTAGTTGGATCGCAAGTTGATGAAATGAAAGATTATTGGTTTGATCGGGTTGAGGTTTCAATATTTTTATGTACTGCCGGTAGTGATACCCCTACTTGTGAAGGTGCTGCAACGCAAGAGCAAAAAGCACAATTTCAAGTGGATCTTGATGAGCTGCGTCCGCTGGTAAGTGAAGTTTTTTTTGAAAGTAATCAAGAGGCTTATGAGCGGTTTTTAGAAAGATTTAGCGATTCTCCAATCGCTGCTAATGTCATTCCAGAACAATTGCCTGAGAGTTTCAGAGTAAAACTCTCTGATCCAGAACAATTCTTAGTAATAGTCGAGAAGTTTTCTGAAAGACCAGGTGTTGAAGCAGTAAGAGATCAGAGAGCTACTTTAAACAGTTTATTTGCCGTGCTAAATGGCTTACAGGTAATGGCGTTAGGTTTCGCGGTAGCAATGCTTTTTGTCACTATGTTGTTGGTAAGTAACACTATTCGTGTGACGGCATATGCGAGACGGCGTGAGTTGGCGATTATGAAATTAGTTGGCGCAAGTAAAGCCTCAATCAGGTTGCCATTTTTATTAGAAACAGCATTCAGTGCAGTAATAGGTGCAGCGATTGCTGCCGGAATTCTTGCGGGCGTTAAGGGTTATTTAATTGATGAAATTATTGCAACTAGATTTCTCTTCACGTCTTTCTTTGGTTGGGATGCGGTGCAAAGTGCAATCATGATCTCAAGT